>DAOVLV010000402.1 GCA_030631085.1 Planctomycetales bacterium
GGATTTTTACCGGATGAGTTTTGGGATTGCAGAAAATCCTCAATTCTTTCAGGCCTGATTTTGTGCAGCGACCGGCAGCCGGTATCGGTCAGGAACGTGGCGAACTGGATAAGGTCGCGTCGATACGCCCGGCAGGTGTTGTCGGCCAGGCCGCACTCGCCGCGAAGGTAGTCCTCGAACGCCCCGATTGCCGAGAGCACCTCAGCCGGCAGCGCGGAGGAACTCGCGCCCCTGGCGGTAGTTTCGGCTGTTGCGGGCATCGTCGAGAAATTTCTTTCGATAGACGGGGCAATCCTTGTAATTATCGCTGCAGAACCTCAGCGCATCGTCAAGCCGGTGCAGCGAGAGACACCCTGCACATTGCGGATCGGACTGTTCAAGAAACGGGCACATATAAACCATATCGACCCAAAGGGCGATTTGACTTTAGTGCTACTTAATACGCTGATTTTCCGGATAATGATTACCGATCCACTTGGCGATGGCCCTCGCGAGGCCTTGTGCTTTTTCCGGTATGCCGAGTGTAACCCGTTTGCTGGTCCACCCGGCGCAGTTTGCTACGCCCAGAACCTGTCCGTTGTCCTTATCAACCAGTTCAATCCGCGCGACGACGAATTCGACACCGGCCGTTGCCGCTGCCGATGATGGAGCACTCTGGTAATGGAGTACTTTTCCCTGGATAAGCAGCGTTTTCCCGGAACGGGCGTTGGGGATTTTTTCCTCTTTCAATTCCTTTGCGAATGCGTCTGGAAGTAAGATGAACAGTTCACGAGGAACCTTCCCAGCCATATCGTCGGTGATCCTACCCAACTCAAACCGCTGATAAGCGCCCAGGTTCGTCGAGACCGTCTTAATAGGGGTTGGTGAACCTTTAGCACCCATCGCCAAGGCAGCGCCTTCGCCTATGGCCGTTCCGCATCCGCCAATCATCGCTGCCAATCCAACCAGTGAAACAATCACAATTGCCCGTAGTTTCATAATTCATCCTTTCATTTAGTAGTCAGTAATCGGTATTCAACGACGATATTCTAATCTTCTTCTGATAAAACAATCAACTATTACTCGTTGCAGTTGTTGTGGTTGCCGCCGGGACAGTCGTCGGCTTCGGCGGAAGTATGCGGAACAGTCGCCAGTACTTGCCCCATTTTTTATCGTGCGGGTCGATCTGCTCAAGCCTGTCATTGGGTAACGGAGCCGACTTTGCCGAGATCAGGAAATATGTCGGTACGTCCGCCAGTCGCCGTCGCTTCCGGTGTTCATCCGCGAATTCGACAATTTTATTCGCGTCGGTTTGGGTAGCCCTGCTTGGTTTCAGTAGTTTCCGTTGGGCGATGATTGTTTCATCCCATTCGCACGCGCGTTCAGGCTGGAGGTGCAGCATGTATTGCAGGTCGGCCCGGCATGCCAGAAGCGAACGCCGCCCGTAAAGTCGTATTTCCGCCTTGTTGGTGATAAACAGTGCGTCCCTGGCTGTGCTTAGAGACGCCCACGACGCGATTCGGCGGAGTTCGCTTTGGGCCTCGCTGCGCAGGCGATGCCGGCTGAAAGTTTTACGTTTTGATGTCTGGGCGACTATGTCGGTAACCATGTGCCGGATCGGGCGGGTGTTGTAACTCGAACCGAGGTACACCGCCGTCAACAGCCCCGCCGTTACACGCACCCACGCCTGATGCCTGTGCGTCATCCGCAGCAGATGCACCGTCGCCTGGGCCAGGAGGACATACAGCGGAAGCATGGCGATGCGAAGCGACTCGAACAGTCCGATTAATACCGGTCCGCCCGAAGCGGGGCTGAACCACCAAACGGTTGCCTGGATGAGTCCGTGCAGGCCGAATGCCACGAACACTGCCGCTATCAACATCCCCAGCCATTCGCTCAGGTTGCTCGCCCGATACCGTCCAGCCAGGCACAGAATTATTATCACCGGCGCGACAAGCGCACAGGCCACCGGAAGCCATCGCAAAGCCTCTATCAGTACCTCCGGGTAAAGCACGTTCATTCCGCTGTGGTTGAGCACTGTTCTGAGGCCTTGCCAGGTCATCGTGGGCAGGGCGAATTTACCGGCTGGGCTTAGGGTAACGTAATAATGGTAAAGCGCCGGCGATGCCCCTGCTATCGCTGCTGCCAGAGACCCTGCACCTCTTATCCACGCCCCGGGTTTGAGACGTCCCAGCCCCAGCATCGCTATGAACATTACGACAGCGAGGTTGATCGCTGAAACCAGATGGATGTTTCCGCACAGTCCGACCAGAAAGAACACTACCAGTATCAGCGGTTTTTTATGCGTCCGAACGAATCCCAGCGCAAGTAACGGCACAACGGACAGGTACAGCGACGCCGGTGTAACCGTAAA
>DAOVLV010000419.1 GCA_030631085.1 Planctomycetales bacterium
AAACGCTCGCCGAAAGCGTCCTCAAGGGCGGACCTGATCCGCTTTAACAATTCGTCACGTTCCATATCACACCTCAAAAAAGATAGACTTATCCCAACGGATAAGCCCATCTTCGGTGAAAACCGGCAATTTTTCAACATCGAATTTTTACAGCGTCGACAACTTTTCGATCAGATCTGCCGACCGGCAGGAGTATCCCCACTCGTTGTCGTACCACATGGTAACCTTGACCATGTCGCCGTCCATTACCATCGTGTTGTTCGAGTCGAAGATCGAACTGTGCGGATTATGGACAACATCGCTGGAAACTATCGGGTCGGTAACGTACTCGATAATGCCCTTCATAGGCCCGGCGGCGGCGTTGCGGATAGATTCGTTAATCTCCTCGATACTGGTCTTTTTGGAGACCATGATGGTCAGGTCGGTTATCGAGCCGACCGGAACCGGCACGCGAAGCGCAAAGCCGTCGAGTTTTCCGTTCAGTTCCGGCAGTACTTTACCGACGGCGACAGCCGCTCCGGTAGTCGTCGGAATGATGTTAATCGCAGCCGCCCGCGCACGAACCTTGTCGCTGTGAACGAGGTCAAGCAGACGCTGGTCGGAAGTGTACCCGTGACAGGTCGTCATCATGCCTTTGACGATGCCAAACTGCTCGTGCAGGATTTTCGCCACCGGCGCGAGCGAGTTTGTCGTGCAGGATGCGTTCGAGACGCACCTGGTCTCGGGCGTAAGCAACTGGTCGTTGACGCCCAGAACGATAGTGGCTGCATCGCCCTTGGCCGGGGCGGAAATAACGACCTTTTTCGCGCCGGCGTCGAGGTGGCTGTCATAGCCGGCCTTGTCAGCCGTCTTGTTGGCGCGGAAAATACCAGTCGATTCCAACGCAACATCCACACCCATATCGCCCCACGGCAAATCGGCGGGGTTACGTTCGGAGAGGACCTTTATCTCTTTACCGTTGACGACAATCGCGTCCTGCTTGGCGACGACCTTGCCGGGGAAACGTCCCTGCGTCGAGTCGTACCGCAGCAGATACGCCAGCATATCGGCGTCGGCAAGGTCATTGACCGCAACCACGTCGAACCGCTCCGGCTCTTCAGCCATTGCGCGAAACACCAGCCGACCGATACGACCAAATCCGTTGATTCCAACTTTTACAGACATTCTATTGCTCCTTCAAAGTTTTCATTGATGAAAAGGTTTTTACGAAAATGTCCAAACCCCAGCCGGGGGAGAGTATCGGCAACGACCTGGCCTTGTCAAGGTAAAACATCGCTATGTTTGGAAGGTAAAACGTTGCGTTGTTGGAATTGGTTGGTATAAATAGGCGGACGCTTTATTCTCGGAGAGGTGCCGGAGCGGCCGATCGGGCGGCACTGGAAATGCCGTGTGCCTTAGGGTACCGTGGGTTCGAATCCCACCCTCTCCGTTATTCGATTGCGGATTGTGGATTGCGGATTTTTACTTCTTGTCGCTGTTGGTTTGCATCGCAGCCCGGACGATTCTCGCCTCTCCATATTCGACCGTTCCGTCGGAGGCCTCCACAATTTCCCGCAGGCTGTCGGTTCCGAGATGTTTGAATAAGCGTTCAATCTCCAATCGTTTGGCCGGCTCGACGTGTCGGTCCAGTTCGACGTCCCTGCCGTCCAGGATCAATCGCTCGATATGCGTCGAAACAGTCCCCATCGTCAGCCCCCGCCTCTCAGCAATCTGCGAACGGTCCAAACCCTCCTTCAGCATCTGCCAGGTAACGTCGAAAGTCTTCCCCGCCGACGATTTGACCTGCCTGGGCGCGCGTGGTTCAGGCAGAGGCGGAACGCTGCTTTTGACTTGAGGGTTTGATTCTACAAAAGCCTGAATCGGCGGAAGGAAGTCGTCGCTGTAGCGTTGAAGTTTCATATCTCCCACACCGGTAATGCGGCGCATTTCGTCCGGCGTAACGGGAAAATAACAGGCCAGTTCGTGCAGCGTCCTGTCGGAGAAGATAACGAACGGCGGCACGTTCTGCTGGTCGGCAAGTCGTGTCCTGACCGACCGCAACTGCTCAAAGAGTTCCCGGTTATAATCATCTGTAACTGCCGATCGCCCGTGGCCTTGGGTTTCGGGTCGCCTGATAATGTAAAACTCTTCCCTGCCGAAGAGCACCT
>DAOVLV010000279.1 GCA_030631085.1 Planctomycetales bacterium
CCTCGCTTCGGATTGAGCGACGCCGTCTTTGGTCAATGTTTCCGCGACGAAATCGACCGGCAGCGGGGCGAAGCGGACCAGTTGGCATCGGCTTCGGGTCGTAGGGAGCAACTCGTCGGGGCTGGTGCAGATAAGGATTATCGTTACGCCTTCGGGCGGTTCTTCCAGTGTCTTGAGCAGGGCGTTCTGGGCGGGGACACTCATCATTTCGGCACCGCGAACCACGAAAACTTTCCCGTGCCCGCCGGATGATGCGCGCCATGCTGGGTCAATCAGAAACTTCCGAACCACGTCAATCGAAAGGTTCTGCATGACGCGATTGCGGACCTGCTGATCATCGTGAAACTTCGCCAGTTCCTTATAGATGAGTTTGAGTCCCGGATTTGTCTCAGCCAGGACGGTCCGGCAGGAGTTGCACCGCCCGCACGCTTGGCGGAGCGAAAAATCGCCGTCCATCGCCGCGAATCGCCCGGCATTGGGCCTGGCCGACGGGTTCTCGCACAGCAGCAGTTTGGCGAATTCGACGGCTGTCGTTCGCCGCCCCGTTCCCTCTTTGCCTGCGAAGAGATAGGCATGATGCCTTCGCCCACCGGCAATAGCCTGCTGCAACTGGACCAGTGCAGAATCCTGTCCGACAATGTCTAGCAGTTCAGGCATAATTCAGGAACCGAGAGAGGTTAACCACCACACAATCAGCCCTGCGAGAATGCCGAGGACAATACCTTCGACCCGGTGTCGCCATGGTCGCCAGCGTTGCTTGCGGCGAGCCCACTCAACCTTCCTGCTCAAATAGAACTTTTTGTTAAACTTGACGCAGTTATTATAGACGGGTTCCCAGAGTTCATAGGCTTTGTGCCAGGTCTTTTCATCTCTTGAGTCCCCCTCGGCCTGTCTGGCAACCATTGCTCCCGATCTGATTTCAGCAACCAGTTGTCGCATCTCTCTTTCAAAATCGCCGTTGTCAATAATGCTTGTGTCGATCTGCCAAAGTTCATTGTAGTGATCAAGGGTGTCGCTAACGACTATCTTAAAGACATCGAAACACCCTCGTTTCAAGTGCGCAGAGGCCGAGTTAACAACCTCTTTCTCGTCCTGTTCGTAGTGCCAATACCGCGATAGATGATCGAATGCGGCGTTGATCTCAAATAGCATTTCGAGGGGAAGTTCATTCAGGGACTGAATATGGCTGTAAAGTGGTTTGAAATCCTCGTAGTAGAATTCAAATAGATCATGAAAGGTCTTAGGTTTTTGGTTTGTCATGGATGGCCCTCATGAACTGTTCTTCCACCTCGCCGTGCGAGACCGCACGATCGCGAAACACGTTTCCGCGACCAATGAGGGGGAAACGGCTTGGGAAACGAAGTGGCCTTCCCAAGGCGCGTTCGATAATTGCCCGACGCTCGTCCACGGGAGTATCACGAAGAACTTCAACAGGCACCCCTGTTGCGAGTTCAACAGCCTGCTCAAAAGCTTTGGTTGCCATGGATATGCCCCTATACTGTCGCTTGACCCAGATTACCCTGCATTACTGCTTTGTATAACATAAAACGGCGTTCTCGTCAAAGAAGACAAGTCGCTACTTTATAGGTCCCTTCGGTAAATCTGTCTCGAACTCTTGATATAAATAGCCTACAAATCCGCTTATGTCAAAAAAATATATTGTTTTGCTAATCCTGCTGGCAACCACTCGTTGCAACTGAATTCCCCTGTAATTTCAGATTCGCTATTTAGCATCGCAAGCGGTCTCGTTTAGCAATTTCCTGAGAATACCGGCGAAATCGATGTCGAAGTCCTTACCGTAGGCGTCAAGGACGTTCCGAAAGAGCTCATGCCCCTTGGTGAGAACGCTAGTTATCCGCTTCATCTCTGCTACCCCATGCTCCCGTCCCCGTGACGTCCGAAGGTCGGTCGCCACGGTCAGGAAAAAATCGTGCGCAAGAGTATTCCGCGTTTTCCGCAGGTCTTCCAGAAACTGCTTCAAGTCGTTGGGAAGCAAGGACGATTTCTTGAGTGGGTGCAGAAGCTTGCCCAGCGTATTCTTGCTCCAGTTCGCCTGGAACTGAACAAGGTCTTTGCGAGTTACGGAAACTCCTTGAGCAATGGAATCGAGCATCCAAATGGACACCAAATCGTACTCAAGAAGTTGGGCGTAGTATGCCGCCCTCCCATACGCAGCGAAGACATCCAACATCTCATATCGAGGTTTCATCTCATCTCAGGTCGAAAGGTTTCCATCTCAATAGCGAGTCATCCATCGGAGCAGAAGAGCTGCACCAGGGCTGAATCCTGTCCGACAATGTCTAATAGTTCAGGCATCCTTAACGAGAAAATTCCTTTCCAGAACGGACAGCGTTTCGGCGAATACCTCGTCGGCGTCCTTCTCGGCGTTGACGTATTCGACGGGGCGGGGGTAGTATTCGCCCAGTTCACCGAAGATGCGGCGGACTGACTTGTGGAAGGCTGAACCTTTTGTTTCCATCCTGTCGCCGGGGCAGGATCGCCCGGCGCTTATCCTTTCGGCCCCTGTCTCGACGGGCACATCCAGGATTATCGTCAGATCAGGCCAGAGGCCGCCGGTGGCGGTGTCGCCCAGTTTGATGATGGTTTCGTGGTCTATTCCGACTGCCCCCTGGTAGGCTATCGTCGCCGAGATGAACCTGTCGCACAGGACGACTTTTCCCGCCTCCAATGCCGGCCTGATCCGCTCGGCGATGAGTTGCGCCCTGCTGGCCATAAACAGCAGCACCTCGCACATCGGGCTTACCGAACCGGTTTCCCTGTCAAGCAGGACGGACCTTATTTTCTCGCCCACCTCCGTCCCGCCGGGATCGCAGACCCTTATCACTTCTGCGCCCTGCCCGGCCAACCAGTCCGCCAACATCGCAATCTGCGTGCTCTTTCCAGACCCGTCCGGGCCGTCCAGTACGATAAATTTACCTGCCAGTTTTTTCGCTATCTCATTCATAATCGTTCCGTTAGTATGGCCGCGACGGGAGTGTTTGACAAGCGGCATCCGTTCGCGGCATCTATATTATCTTGCTGGATGCTTGAAAATTCCCCGCCGGACGTGTATAAGTCGGTGTTTGTAAATGAAGAGGAATATCCCATGAAGATTATTGTCCAAACGGCTGCGTTACAGGAAGCGTTGAATCTGGCGGCGGGGATCGTCGCGGTCCGCACGCCCAAACCGGTTCTCCAGTGCGTAAAACTGATTGCCGCCGAAAATACGCTGACTCTCCTGGCGACAGACCTTGAGGCCGGCTGTCGGTACACGATCCCGCAGGTAGAGGTCAAGACCGAAGGCGAGGCGCTGATCCCGGTACAGAAGTTCGCCGATATTGTCCGCGAAAGTTCCGGCGAAGAGGCCTTGACGATTTCCGTCGAGGGTCAGACCTGTAACATTACCGGCGCAGGGTCGAGGTTCAAACTCCTCAGCATGGACCCGGGCGAGTTCCCCGTGGTCGCGGAATTCGAGGGAGAGGGAGATTTCCAGGTCGCCACAGGGACACTCTCGGGCCTGATAGACAAAACCATCTTCGCCGTCGCGCGGGCACATAGCCACTACGCTATCAGCGGCGTGCTGTGGGAAACCTCCGGAAAAAAACTGCAACTTGTCGCCACCGACGGTCATCGCCTCGCACTGGCCAAAGCGGCGCTGACAAAGGCAGCCAAATCAGACGTCAGCGCCATCGTACCGGGGAAATTCATGAACCTGCTACAGCGGGCAACCGGCGCAGGCGACGAAACACTTGCCGTGAAAGTTACCGAAAACCAGATACTCGTCCAGGCCGCCCGCGTGGTGCTGATATGCTCGCTCGTTCAGGGGAACTTCCCGAAATACAACGACGTGATACCCAAA
>DAOVLV010000129.1 GCA_030631085.1 Planctomycetales bacterium
ATTCCGCCACCGGCCCTGTCGGCGTCGCAGGTCGAAAACTTTCTCCGAAACGCCGCCATGTTTTCACAACAAGAAAATAGTCGATACCAACCGACCGAGCAATGTCTCAACGCGATTTTTCTCGATAAAATCACGACTTGTCAGTCGGGCTTCCAAGGCTGGGAAGCGAAACGGTGATTTCAAACTTCCCGCCGGCGACGGATTGGGCTTTGACAGAGCCGCCAAGAACGAGCACGACCCTTTTTACCAGCGACAAACCCAAACCGGAATGGACGCCCGTCGCACTCCGGGCGGCATCACCTCGGAAGAAACGTTCAAAGACCATTTCGCTCTGGTCCTGGGAAATCATGCTGCCGCTATTGACTACGCGAATACGTACCGTATCACGGTCTCCGGCTGTTTCAATTTCCACCGTCCCGCCCTCGTCGGCGTAGATCACAGCGTTTTCCACGATATTGCCGACGACAAGACGCAGCAGCGACGAATCGGTCCTGACGGCTTGCTTTGCGCCTAAAGTCCACCGGACCTGGAGATGTCGCTTCTTCGCCTCTTCGGCCAACCCACCCCACGCGGTTCGCACCAGGTCGTCCGGCACAACGGATTCGAGTTCAATGTCAACCTGACCCGATTCGAGACGAGCCAGGGACAGAAGGCTCTCGACCATTGCCTGCATTCGCAAGGACATCTGCAAGCAATCGCTGATCGCCTCGGCATATTCGGCGGGCTGACGCGCCTTCGACAGGGCCACCTCCATCGTCGAGCGAAGACCCGCCAGCGGTGTGCGCAATTCATGGGCTACATCCGCGCTGAAGGAACGTTCCCGGCCAAACGCCGCCTCCAGGCGACCGAGCAGGTCGTTGAGCCTGTTAACTACAGGCTGGAGTTCAGCCGGCGCATCACTCGCGTGGATTCGCTCGGCGAGGTCCCGATCCCCAAGTCGGCTTATCTGTTCTGCTACCTGATTCAGTGGCGACAGGCCTCGCCGAATCACCAGCCAGAGCACTCCCGACGATACGCCAATCGCCGCCAGTCCCACACATATCAGAACCCACATCAGTGAGTTCAGCGTGGCCTCGACGGGCTTGGCGTCACGCGCCAAAACAAGCGTAATCTTCGTGGCAGACCTTTTCTGACCGGCGCGTCTATCCTCATCATCTAATCGCGGATGAAAGATCATCTCGACGGCGCGGCCGGTTCGATCATTCGGAAGCACCACCCATCGGAACACGGGGGATTCTGTTCGGGCATCGCCTGTACACGCCATGTCCCGTGATTCCAGGGAGGCTGAACGATACAGGACCGAACTGTCAGACAACCAGAGTTGCAGATATCCCGGACCGGCAGGCCTCTGAAACTCGCCAAGGTCATACTCCTCAAATTCCAGATCGATCTTCCCCGATTCCTGCTCTATGGTTACTGCAAGCAAACTTGCCTTCTCTGCCAGTGAGCGGTCGAACTGCTCCACGAGATTTCTGCGGACCAGAACGTAAACCACCGTCCCTGCCACCAGAAGGACAGACATGATGCCGACCATGGTTCCCAGAATGAGCGTCCTGCGCAGCGATCGCTTCATGTGACATCTCCAAGTACGTACCCGATGCCGCGCCGCGTGTGTATCAGCCGAGGCTGTCCGTTCCGCTCCAATTTCCTCCGTAGATACAGGATATAAACATCTGTTACATTGCTTGTGGACTCGCTGTTGAAATCGTACAGGTGCTCCCATATCTCCGTGCGGGTAACCACCTCCCCAGCCCTAAGCGCGAGGAATTCCAGCAGCGCGTACTCGCGTGCCGTCAGGTCGATGACACTACCGGCCCGTCGCACAACCCGCGCGGAAGTGTTTATTTCCAGATTATCGACGCGGATCACCGGCGATTGGGACTCGTAGTCCCTTCGGACAAGCGATCTGATCCGAGCCAGGAGTTCCGCGAAGGCGAAGGGCTTGACCAGGTAGTCGTCGGCGCCAAGGTCCAGCCCCTTTACGCGATCAACAACAGTGTCTTTAGCGGTAAGGATGAGGACCTGCACGGCATTGCCTTCGGCCCGGAGTCGGCGCAGAATCGTCAGGCCGTCAATTTCAGGAAGCATCAGGTCCAGCACAATCACGTCATAGTCGTTGGACCGGGCATACCAGAGGCCTTCTTCACCGTCGCCTGCTACATCGACGGCATAGCCTGCCTCTCGCAGCCCCTTTGCGAGCGACTTCTGGAGAGGCGCGTAGTCTTCTATCAGCAAGAGTTTCATATCAGAGGCCGTGTAACGCCGCCGGCAGGATACGGGTTACACCCACTCCCACCGGCGGCTTCATTCTATCACGAAAGCAAAGCGTTTTCAGTTATCGTCATCATCCTCGTCCTCGGTTTTCCTACTGAGGAGCGTACCGTCGGATGCCACTTTAATCTCGATTTCCTTACCGCCAACTTTCCACTCTGCCTCGTAAATCTTCTTGCCTCTCCGGGTTTCCACCTCGATCTCTTCAATCTTGTTCTTACCCGCTTCGGCTAGAATAGTAGCCTTTACGGCGGCAGGAACCTGGTCGAGGGTTATTTCCTTTTCATCATCGTCATCGTCGTCATCGACTTCTTTTCCCAGGAACTTGCCATTTTCGGCAATTTCGATTTCGACTTCCCTGCCGTTCTGCATGAACTCGGCTTCATACACGACCCGCGGCTTTTTGAGTTTCACCAGCCTGACGACCGCATAAATCTCTTCCCTCTCAATCTCCTTTATCTTCGCGTCCCCCGCATACTTGGCGAGCGTTATTGCAACGGCTTTGGGAAGGTCCTTTTTCGTGATTTCCTTTTCCACCGACACAATCTGCCCGTCAGCGGTAACTTCAACCTCAACTTCCTCGCCCTTCTGCTTGAGTTCGACTTCGTAGAGGACAATGCCCTCTCTCTCTCGTTCGATCTCCATAATTGTGGCCTTTGGGTAGGCCTTCCTGATCGCCGCCGCCGCTGGCCGTGGCAGGACAGGTTTCCTTTTCTTCCTGCCCCTGGCTTCGGCAACGTGCCATGCCGCAACGAGCAGCAAGGACAGACCGACCAATACGATGATCTTTACCGGTTTCCTGTTCATGACTCATTCTCCTTGTTCCGTCTTCGCAGCCCTTACAGCGCCAAGCCCACAATAAGCCCGAGTAACGCTCACGACTGCAACTGAAGCCAATCATAGCCAAGTGAAGATTAGAACAAGATTAGAAACGGATACTATTCCACTGATAATAAAAAAAAAGATCGTCACTGCGACCGAGCCGGGGACGCCCATGCTGCGTATTCAGTCAGATTTGAGTTAATGCAAACGCGGCGGGTTGCTGAGCAAACAACCCGCCGCGCATAAAACTTACACTACCCCCTTGATGTCGTAACCTCCGTAACCTGATCGGCCGTTCACGCAGCTACGGCTACGGGCGTTTCGTAAGCAGCCATACCCAGAGCAGAAGGATCAAACTCCAGACCGGCACGGTACCCCTCCTCGATCTTTCGACAACGAACTACCGTGGCGTTCAGGTTCCTTTGCTTATCATCGGGATGCAACGGAACAGACAAGACGATCCGCTGACCGGGATACAACCACCGTTCACTTACCACACCCATCCCGCCGCGAGAAATATCGACCATATGAAGTGTGTTTCGGACGTCTCCACCGTCAGGGTCAAGCCGAACTCCGTGAAGCATCATCTGAAGATGCGTACGCGGATAACGACGACGCTCCGGAGGACTGTAGCATAAACCATTCATAGCACATGCTCCAAAAGTAACCCAAGTCCATTTTGATGTATCGACTGGTAAAATAGGCGACTTAAGCAATCTGCGTAAAATATCCGGATAAAAACAATCGCAGGGATGCAAGTCGTAGCGAAGTGGAGACTCGCCGTGGCGAGGGATGCGGGAGATAGTTGTTAGAAAAAAAAGAACAAAAAGATATATCCCCTGCATCCCCTGTATCCCTGCTAATTTTTTTTCACAGGTTGCCAATCGGCGGAGGTGTGGTATAATGAACACTGACAAAAAGGTTTAATTTGATGCCGACAAGACAACAAAAACAACGCGTCTCGCAACTGCGACTTTTACTGTTCAGCAGACCGGTGCATCCGGAACTGTTTGATATCTACCACGACCACCATATCGTCAAGGACGGATACGAGGCCCAGATTTGGATTACAGGCGTAAGCCATTTGACGGCATTCCATCGCGGTAAAGCAACGGTAACAGAGATAATCGCCGATACCGCGGCGATGATGCCGAAACACGGAAAACTGGCGTCGCTGCGACTACGAGGCGAAAAAGACCACGAAGTAGATGCCGGTCCGATCCGACACATGATAAGTTTTCAGGTCGAGACGATGAGCCAGCGCCTGTACGAACGAGTCCACGCCGACCTGATCGAACAGGCAGACCAGGGCGGACTGTTCCTGTCATTCCCGGAATGGGTCCCGTCCGGCTCGCTGGAACCATTTACTTACATCGACTACGACGCCAAGCCGGGACATCTGCACACATTCGCCTACCACGCATTCCCCGATGAGTTGACACTCATAAAAACTCAGTCTATATTTGAACTGATCCAGGAACCACGAATTACATGAATTTCAGAAAAAGAAAAAACAGTTCGTGTAATTCGTGAAAATTCGTGGTATCCTGCGTAACTCGTAAAAATTCGTGTAATTCGTGATAAGAAATTAGTGGAACAATAATGGGACATAAACGAAGCAACGGAAAACTCGGATGGCGCAACAAGAAGGCCAATCACGGTATCAAACCTCACAGGGGTCTGGAAAAAAGCCGCTTCAACCGCCAATTCCGCAAGAAACGCAGCCTCCCCGTGTAAGTAAAAGGCGAGTCATACCCCTGAAAACGCGGTGAATCCGCCGTCAACCGGAATGACTGCGCCGGTTACAAAGCCGGCCATATCGGAAACAAGCCACAAGGCCGCACCGGTGATTTCCTCCGCCAGGCCGTAGCGGGCCATGGGGACATTTTCGATAATCTGCCGCCCTCTTTCCGTCATCTCGCCGCTTTTTTCATCTATCAGAAGAAACTTGTTTTGCCCGGTCAGGATAAATCCCGGCGCAATGGCGTTGACGCGTATCTTCGGCGAATAGTTCCGGGCCATGTGAACCGCCAGCCAGCGAGTGAAGTTGTTGGTGGCGGCTTTGGCGTTTGAATAGGAGATCGCCCGCGTAAGCGGCAGGAACCCAGCCACCGAGGAAATGTTCAGGATCACGCCGGACTGTCTCTGAGCGAAGATGCGCCCCACCGCCTGGGAACCGATAACGGCGCTCATGTAGTTCAAAGAGACCGCTGCGTTCATCGCCTCCGGCTCTATGTCGAAGAACTCCAGGCCTGGCGATGTCGTGGCCTCCTTTCCGCCGCCGCCCGCTCCGTTGACAAGAATGTCGATGTCGCCGTATTCGGCGAGTGTCTCTTCAAGCGTCGAGGCGACGCTTGTTTTATCCGTGGCGTTACATTCGACCGCTATCGCTCTGCCGCCCGCCGAAAGGATCTCGTCGCGTTTTTTACAGGCGGCATCGATTGATATATCCCATATTGCCGTGGAAACGCCCTCGGCGGCGAAGGCCTTGGCGATTTCGCCGCAGATAGCGCCGCCCGCTCCGGTTATCGCCGCGACTTTGTCTTTGAGATTGTAATTCACGTCTGCCTCAATTCACAAACTTCGCCGTCCGGGCCGAAGAAATAGAAAATCCATACCCCGGGCCTGAACTCGATCGGTTCGCTGAAAACCTTTATTCCCAGTTCTTTCAATTTCGCATAGTCGGATCGCACATCGGTCGAGGTGAATCCCAGGTGAATCAGTCCGAGGTCAGCCTGCTTTTGGCCTTTGGGTATGTCCTTGCCGCGGGGGTCCTGGTATTCAAAAAGTTCCAGCATGTTCGACCCCGACCGCAGGTGAGCGATACGGGCAGTGCATCCGGGCATCCCCGCGACGTCGCCCAGACGCATCTCGGGCGGACATTCGATGATACGAACAAGTTCAAGCCCCATCACGTCGCGATAAA
>DAOVLV010000130.1 GCA_030631085.1 Planctomycetales bacterium
GAGAAAGAGCATACCGTCAAGGAGCCTTATCGTCCAGGCCCGAATCATCCGTGGCGAAAGTTTCGAATCAAACGTATAATCAAACATGAGGACATTTTAACTTTGGCAAAATAGCGGACATTTCTACTTTGGCACAACACCGCGATAATTCTCATATTGAACCCGGGAAGTGCTTCAGACATCCTAATCCCCTGAATGATCTGTAATCTCACGATGCCGGTCAGGACTATCGCGCATCGTCCAGCCTCATCGCCATTGAACGATCCCTCGCCACTTGGGAAATTACATGCCTGAACTTGCCCGAAGGGTCCTGGTCAATTTCGGATACCTGTTCAACATCAACCCGCACTTCAGCGCCTATCCGCTCGGTAATACCGCCTCGAATCCGTTCCAGGCCATCCGCTGGAAAGCCGTCCTCGAGCACAACCCGCACACGGATAGAATCCACGTCTTCTTGTACGATCTGATATTGCCGAACACCCGGGATATCCCGAATCACGTAGATTAAGGCCAAACCGTGTACCCACCGACCGTCCGGCGCGATGATGAAGTCCGTGGTCCGGCCCTTGACAACCTTCATAACCCCCAGTTCCCGTCCGCAAGGGCACGTTTCGTCAGAAGGCTGGCCGACATCACCCGTCTGATAACGAATAAACGGCATGGCGTAATTGTCCAGGTGTGTAACGACAATCTCGCCGTCCTGCCCCGGGCCGACGGGCTTGCCATCCTTGATGAATTCGACAATCACATTTTCGCTGGTGATGTGCATTCGACCTTCGGGGCATTCGTGTGCAATAAACCCGCCTTCCCTGCTACCGTAGCCGTTGACCACCGGTACACCGCCGAAAGACCGGGAGATAATCTCCTTTTGATGATCGTAAAGCACCTCTGCGGTTGAAAACACCACCTGCACCGGCAGGGAAGTCAAGTCCAGACCCACACGTTTGGCCAATTGACACATCAGGCTTATGCTACTGGGGTATCCGAACAGACATTTCGGTCCGAATCGTCGTAATCGCTCCACAAACCAGCCCACCGACTGTTCCGACAGGTCAAAGGCCGACAGGAGCAATTCGTTCATAATCCAGTCGCGGATGTTTTTGATGCGGTCTTGCTTACTCAGTTCAACCGGTGATCCCCAGATATATGCTTCCTTTTCTCCAGGCCTGATGCCCCACCACTGATGCGTTCTCATCCTGGCGGCCTTGTCGTAGGCCTGACGGCGCTTGTCAAAGTAGAAAATCAGCGGTTCACCGGACGAGCCGCCGGTGTTGTATCGGATCGGACCGCCGGGAACCGCCCGATTGACCAAGCCTTCGCGATGAGTGGAGATATTGGCTTTATCCAGGAGCGGCAGTTTCCGTAAATCTTCCAGCGACTCAGGCAACCAAGGCTTGTCCACACCCGCCAAGTCGGCGTAAGCATCCGTATTCTTCAAGGCAACTGATACCAACTCTTGCAGTTTAATCAATTGCAACTCACGCAGCCTATGACTGGAGAACCACTGACTCAACTCAAGATCGTGGTAGTATCGAAACGTCTTCCGCCTCATCAGACGCTCGTGAAGCGGCAGCAGGATTTTTCCGGCAACGACAGGCCACACGCATTTTTTCCCTTACGAAGTTCCCCATTCGGACTGAAGCGGCTGCGTCGAATACCCCGCCTGGCGAACCAGGATTCCACTGACTAATATAATCATGAACGGCAATACAGGCAAATGATGCTGACCGTGGGCCTGGCAAACCAGGTGCAACCCCCAGATGTACACAATCGGCGCCAGGCAGGTCAGACCTATCACAGAGCCGAAGACCTCGCGGCGGAACAGGAACAGCCCCAGAACCCACACCAGGACCATCGCAAGGTAGAAAACCTGCACTACGCCCCGCACCGCGTTCATTACGTTATCTGAAACCTTGTCATGCAGGTTATTGCTGATGAAACTCGAATCCGTCCCCCAAAGCCAGCCAACTCGATAAGCCACGAGTTTCATGAAAGAAGCCGGATTGCTCTTGATCCAATCGGTCGCTTCCCGGATTTGGCGCTTGTTCACCTCGACTTCATCCTTCTCCCCCGGCTTGGGCCTGATTTTCATTTCCCGACCGTCGGCATCGGGATTGTTGGCCGTCAGGAGTACCGTACCGAAGTTGGTGGAGATGAACACGAATTTACCCAGGGCGTGGTAGTTTCGGATGGTCCACGGAGCGATCGCCGCGAGCATGAAGACCGTAATGATGGCTGTTTTCTTTATCGCCTGCACGAACGACAATCGGGTCGCCAGATAGATTACGAAGGCGACGATGGGAAACAACTGGCAGATGGGTTTGACCAGGCAGGAAAAGCCCAGCACCAGCCCGTACAAGGCCAAATAACGCCATCTGTGCGTTCCGGGCGGGCGGACGAAGAACATGTACGTCAGCAGCAGTAGCAGCGTTCCCAGCAACAAGTCGTATTCGAGGTTTCCATAGAGCAGCCAGGACGGCAGGATACACAGCAGCAGGCCCGCCAGGCGTCCGGCAGATTCGCCGAAGGCAATGCTCCCCAGGCGGTACACAAGCCAGCAGGCCAACGTTACCATAAGCGAAACATAAAGGATTGTCGCCAGCGGTGAGCCGCCCAGAAGGAATTTGACCGCCGAGCCCACAAAATGGTCGCCGGGAGGATACATGGCGGATTTGTCCTTGCCGAAGAATTCCCAACTACCGTACACGTCCGGCGCCTCGGCGCCCGGAAGGGCGTCGATGATGCGCAGCGCGCCGAAATGCAGAACAAACGACAGAATCAGCAGGCAAAAGACGTACCTGTGGCGGTCCATCCCCGCCAGGCCGTTGATAACCCGGCGCAATCCGCCCCGCCAGGCGAAAACCCCCACGCCCAAGCCGAATCCGAGAGCAATTGCAAGGTACCCCAGCCAGGGAGAAACCGTTCCTACGAAGTGCCGATGCAGCATCGGATAGCCCAGAATGCCCAGGGCAATCGTTACACCGGTCAATTGGCCCAATCGTTGCAGAAAACCCGTCAGCCAATGGGTTTTTCCCACGTCAGTCTGTTCCAGGTTTGTATTCATCGTTACCGACTCCTTCTATTTATAGTACTTGCCTGTGCGTTCAGTCGCATTGGTCGCGTGCGCCCCACTCGGCTGCAAAACTTGTGGCCTCGATTCCACTGTCAGCCAGTCGCCTTGGCACGTCCAGTTGCAGCAGGGCCTGAAGGGTTCCAGGCCACAAGCGATACCATGTATCGTGAATGGTCGGGTCTTCTTCGCTGATGTGCACGGCTATCTCGGTTACACCATCCGGTAATCGCGACAGCGTCCTTTTCAGCAACATGGCGGGGTCCTTCAAATCCAGCAGTGAGATACCGAAAAAAGCCCGCGGAACGCCTAACCCATGCCGGCGGAATTTCCGTGCCGCAACCGATACAAAAGGCAACATCAGCGCCTTCTTGGCAGTCGGCTTCAACATCGCTGGTGCGAAGGCCAGCGGCTCTCTCGAAACGCGCACCGCACCTGCTCCAACCCTTTGCGCGACCTGCACGACCGCCTCGGAAATTACCGGCAGGTGGTGCATGTGCCAATGACTATCTATATGTCCGACCGTCAGACCGGCATCCAGAAGCACGTCGGCCTGGGCCTGCATCTCTTGTCGAAGTCGCTCCACACTGACCCTTTTCCTGATAACGGCCCACGCCAGTCGATACATCCCGGCAAAGACGCCGTCGTCGGTGAGGATCGCTTCCAGGCCGACTTTTCCCGTCAGCGGTCGGCCTTCCACGAAATCCAAATGCAACCCGCAGGTCAGGCCACTGTGTCTAAGTGTCCGTAGGTCCTCGGCAGAGCAGGCGTTTCCAACAACCGTGGTCGATGTAATTGCGCCGGCGTCCCAAGCAGTCAGAATCCCCCGCGTTACCGGAGGAATTATACCATAGTCGTCCGCATTAATGATGACCTTCTTCAACCAGACGCACCTCCGGACGATCCCGGCATCTCTCCTCCAGGCCCGGATATCTCCTCCGGCCCAATATCAGAGACAGATTCAGCCGCATCGGCGTCGGCCTGACCGATCACCTCGCACACAACGTACTCAGGGCGACGTTTTGTCTCCATGACAATCTTGGCCAAGTACTCAGCCTGAATCCCAAAAACAAGCAGTGTCATCCCCTGGGTCAGCACGATCAGCGCCATGATCGACATCCATCCTCGGATTAATGTGCCTCCCAGGAACCAGGACACGATCGAATATGAGATATATACGATACTGATCAGCATGAACAACGCTCCAAGAACCAACGAAGCACGCAGCGGCGCTATCGAAAAACTTGTTAAGGCTGTGATTCCCAGCCCCAAACTTTTAAAGAAACTATATTTCGGTTCGCCAGACGCTCGCGGCCTGGGCGTATAAGTTACCTTTGTGCTGGAGAATCCCAGCCAGGGTATCAGGCCTCGGATAAACCGGCACCTTTCAGGCAGTCCGTTCAGCGCGTCCACGACTTTTCGCGATACGAGGCGAAAATCCGCTCCGCCGGGAAGAATATCTGTCTGCGACAACAGGTTGAAGATTTTGTAAAAGGCGCGACTACAAAGACTCTTGAATAAACCGGCCTGACTGGAATCCCGAATGGCATACACCACATCATACCCTTCCTGCCAGCGAGTGATCATCTCTTCGACGGTCGCTACCGGGTGTTGCATGTCGCTGTCCATCCCCACGATAGCGGTGCCGCGAGCGTACCTGTATCCGGCGGAAACGGCCGCCTGGTGACCGAAGTTCCGGGAGAAAATCACGACCCGGACATAATCGTGTTGCTCAGCCAGCGCCTTGAGCACCTGTACCGAGCCATCCGTGCTGCCGTCATCAACAAACAGCACTTCAAGATCAAAGTGGCCGGCCATCTTCTCACGATGAAACGTCTCGATCTCCCTCAGGATATTCTTGACGTTATCCCGCTCGTTGTACACCGGCAACACAAAGGACAGAATCGGTAGCATCCGCCTATATCCTTTCAAGACAAGACATTGTGATTACTGACCTGAACACAGACAGCACTTCGTGCGCCACAGAATCCCATGACTTCTCTGCAACTGAATTACTGACTACTTCGCGCGACCAAGGCTTGGACAAAGCCCTTTTCAATGTTTCGGCTAAAACGGCTGGGTTCTGAACCGGTGTCAGTTTACCATTTTCGCCGGGTCTGAACAATTCCGGTATCCCGCCGACGGACGTGGCTACGAGGGGCGTTCCGCGGACCAGCGATTTATTTGAGGGTATTCTGCAGTACACCATGATAAACCTCTAGAATTCGTTCTGCCATAGCCTGCAGGCTATAACGTTGCTGAACACGTACTCGGGCCGCATCGCCCATTCGTTGACGAAGTTGACTATCTTTTCCAAGACGAACAATGCAATCAGCCAGCGCCTCAATGTCGCCTGGTTCAATCAGAAAACCCTCGACGCCATCGGTAATCACTTCCGGGATAGCGCCGACCTTTGTGCTTATAATCGGCAATCCGCAGGCCATTGCTTCAAGAATTGCCATTGGCAGCCCCTCGGCATAACTGGGCAGAACCATGCAGTCGGCTGACTCGGTCGCCTTGTCTTTCGCTTCGCCTGAAATCACGCCGATTAACCGAACCTGTGATTGGCAACCCGTCTCGGCGATAATCTTCTCAATCGCTTCGATCTGTCCCGGCTCGGTCTCTTTGCCTGCCAGATCGATTTGTCCCTCAAAGCCTTTGCGTGACGCAATTGCCGCAGCCCGAACAAGGTCATGTGCGCCTTTTTGCTCGCCAAGATTGCCCAGAAACAGGAATGTAGGCTTGCGGTTCTCGACAACAACCGTCTTTACCGAAATTGGCACACCGTTCGGAACAACGCGCCAATTGGCCCGCGGTGCGATTGCCCGGAAGCAACCAACCCAGTCTTCGCTGAGGGCGATCACCGCCGAAGCATGCGTCAGTGCAAATCGCATTATTGCCTTCCCGATGCGAGCCTGCTGCGCGGCAAAAACGTCGAA
>DAOVLV010000403.1 GCA_030631085.1 Planctomycetales bacterium
GGACGAATAAAACGCGTCGGCAATGTCCAGCCCGCGGTCGATTAGAACCTTGTATCGCAACGGCGAGCCGGTGTTGACCCACGCCACCCGCACGCCTTTTCCGGCTCCGTCGTCAAGGATAGACGTCTCGATACCGCCGACCTGGGCGGGATTAATGAACCGAATCGAATCCGAATCATACTTTTGCGCCTTGGCTGATTTTTGCTTACCGGCCATCTGGATTACTCCTTTTCAGTTGGGTTATTTTGTGTAAAGTTTTTCCTTTACCGTCGGACGTCGAGGGCGGTTGCCGCCGGTTGGGTTGTACTTCTCAATCGTCCGGCGGACGCTGTCGTACTGCACCTTCCAGGCATTCTCGCTATAACCTCCGCCAAGGCACATCACAACAGGTATGCCTTCGCTGACGCAACGGTCAATCACCATCGCGTCCCGACGGACGATTCCGTCAGCCGACATTTTCAACCTCGCCAGCGGGTCGCCGTCGAGCGTATCGCAACCGGCCTGGATGAAAACTATATCAGGCCTTGCGGACTTTATCACCTTCGGCAGATGCCTTGCCAGCAGGCGGAGGTATTCTTTGTCGCCCGTCCCAGCGGGCAGTTCCACGTCGAGGTCCGATTTTTCCTTCGGAATCGGGTAGATGTCGCCTTCGTGCATTGAGAAGGTGAACACACTATCGTCGCTGGCGAAGATTATGGCAGAACCGTTACCCTGGTGGACATCCAAATCAACGATTAATGCCCGTTTGATGAGTCCGTCTTTCTGGAGCGTACGAATTGCGATGGCCATGTCGGCATAAACATTAAAACCTTCGCCCGCGTTCGGTTTGGCGTGGTGGTATCCTCCGGCGAGGTTGATTGCGATACCGTGTTTCAGCGCCATCTGACCAGCCAGGATCGTCCCGCCTGTGGCATATCGGAAGGCGTTGAGAACGGCTGCATCGACGAGACCTGCCGGAGCGGCTGCTATAATCGGGGCTTCGAGGTATCGCGCGACCGTTTTGGAATTCTTCAGACTCGCCAGAAACCCCGGCGTATGCACCAGCAGGATTTGCTCGTTGGTAACGGCCTGGGGTACGAAAACGTCTTCGGGGCGGAGCAGGCCGGCGGTGTTCAGCGCAAGGTATATTTTTGCATACTTGTTGATGTCGAAGGAGTGCAGTTTCTCCAGCCCGCCGACATTTATCTGGTAATGCTTGGAATAGACAATGGCCACTTTATCGTTCATCGCCCTGCCCTCCCTTGGCTGCTTGACAGCCCGAAACGACTTCGGCGGATAAACGCACCCAAAAACCGCCAGTGCAACAACACCACCCGCCGCCAGAATTATCCGCCTCCGTCGCTTTTTCGATGTTTGCTTCTTCATAATGATAAACCTTTCGGTTGTTGTCTGGAGTGATACGTAGTATATTATTGGTATAGGTCGATATTGGATAGGGTTTTCTTGTGCCGACGATTCTTATTATGCGTGGATGGCGTTTGTTCTTTTATTCCAACGAGGGCACCGAACCCGTTCACGTTCACGCTTGTAAGGGCGAGTCTGAGTGTAAAATGTGGCTGCGAACGGACATATACGATATAGAGGAGGCATGGTCGTATAGTCTCAGCCCTCGCTTGCGGAGAGAAATCCGAAAAATAGTTTTCGATCATTTCGACCTGATCGTTGATGAGTGGAACCGCTATTTCGGAGGCGGATAAAATGCAAACGACTGAACTAATTATAGCCAGCAGTGCCGAGGCGACCGACGAGGAACTTGTAATTGTCCTTGCCGATCGTGAGGTTCACATCAGATGGGAAGATTGTTCACCGGCGCTTGCGGCAGCGACAAACCAACAGCGACACCGGATCGAGTTGTCGCCGGGTGGTTACGGCATACATTGGCCGATGATTGATGAAGACCTGTCCGTCGCGGGACTGCTGAAACAAGCGTAGAACATCCCCGCCCTCACGAACGGGGCTACACCTGTCGGGCTTGTAAAAAAACCGTCCTGATGATTGTTAACGCTATAATACTCCCAATGGCGTCTAAACGCGAGAAGGTGATGGCGGGGTTGAGGGAGAAGGCTGCTGCCTTACCGACTGGGGCGGGGGTGTACCTGTTTAAGGACTCGGCTGGGCGGGTGCTGTACGTCGGGAAGGCGAAATCGCTGCGCTCACGCGTGAGCAGTTACTTCCAGCCTGCGGCCGATCTGATGAAATCGCGCGGGCCTGAAATTGCCCGCATGGTGGCTGGGCGAGTGACTGATATTGACGTGCTCGAATGCGACAGCGAAGTCGATGCCCTGCTGCGGGAAAACCGCCTGATAAAAGACATCCAGCCGCCGTTCAACGAGCGCCTCAAAGA
>DAOVLV010000017.1 GCA_030631085.1 Planctomycetales bacterium
ACCAGTCGCACGCCGGCAAGGGCGGAACCATCCAGAGCGACGGACACCGTACCGAACGCCACTACCGGAACATTCAACCCTTCCGCCAGTTTCAACAGCCCGGCATGCGCCGCCTGAAGCATTCCAAGGTCCACCAGCAACGCCGATACAGGACCGGACAGCAACTCGGCTGCGGCTTCGTATCCGCTACCGACACGAACCAGACTCATCGACAATCGATCCGCCGCACCCGCCGGCAACAGCGCGACTATGCAGGCCTTTCGAGATGGGTTAATCTTACCCGCCAAAGGCGCCAACCTCCACGCACCATGATACACGCAAATCGCATTTTCGTCAAATACTCATTTGGCGATATCGGGGATTTACCAGAGTCTTGACGTTGGGGGCGTTTGGGGCCTATGATATATGGCTGTGATCATGGGAGAATCTGCCTGTTATATCGAGACTGAATCCCAGGCCGGAGCAGCGAATTCGCGCGGTCTCCTGCGTGTGCGAGGTCTGACGGTGGCTATGTGCTGCGGGACTGTAATTGCCCTGGCGGCATGGCTTGCTCCCGAATCAGCCGGGATCGGAACGCACCGGCAAATGGGGTTGCCGGCGTGTTCGTTCTACGTGCGGACAGGATACCCATGCCCGACCTGTGGATTTACTACCTCGGTCTCTGCCATGGCGAACGGACGGTTCGCCCTGGCCTTTGCGAGCCATCCGTTCGGTGTGGTGTTTTTCACCGGACTGGTGGTGTTGTTCTCGGCGGCAGTGCGTGAGGTTATCACTGGTCGGAAAACCCTTTCCCGGCTCGGTAAACCGTCCTGGTGGGTCTGGGCGTTCATAATCGGCATCCCGACGGGATGGGCGTTGAAACTGATCTGGGGCATCGCCAACGGTACGTTGCCCGCGTAACACACCGCCAACAGGAGTTATCATGCGAAAATACCTGCTCATTATTTTTCTGTCGCTGGCGCCTTTCGCCGTCGGATGCGATATGGGTAACTGGCTCATGTACGTCTTCGCCCCGCCGGTTCCGATGAAGACTATCGAGGCCAAGTTCGACGATCTTCCCGGTAAGACCGTCGCCGTGGTCATTTTCGCCGGTCCGGAGATACAGTTGGACTACAATATGGCCCAACTGGAACTCACCGACATGGTCGGCGCGGAATTACGCAGGAATGTCCGCAACGTCAAGGTAGTCGATGCCCGCAGGGTCATTCGTTACCAGGCCGAGAACCCGCGATGGGACACTACACCGCCGGAGAATCTCTGCAAGGTCTTCGGCGCTAATTACGTCATGCTGATTTCCCTGATGGAGTTTTCGACGCGCGAACCTGGAAGCATCCACCTGGCACGCGGGCGAATCACCGCCGAGGTCAACCTGTACAAAACGGCGATATCTTCTACCAGCGACGAGAATCCCGTCTGGCGGGCAGGACCGTTCTACATCGTCCATCCGAAGGAATCCTCTCTGGGAGTTCCCATCGAACACGATGCGGTAATACGTATTCCGACAGAAAGACTGTTCGCTGAAGAACTGGTAAAGAACTTCTACAAGTACAAGGTACCGAAGGAATCATCATGATGATCCGAAGGATATATCTCCTGCTGCTGGTCTCGGCGATACCGATGCTATCAGGATGCCAGTTACCCATAGCCATTCTGGCGAAATTATTTCCGACCGAAAAGGTTCCGCCGAAGTTCGTCCTTCCGGAGAACAAGATCATCCTGTTCTTTCCTGATGATCTGAAATGCCCGATGGTCTATTCGCCCATCAAGCGTATCATGTCGGAAAAGGTCGATGAATTGCTCATCCAAAACTCGCTCGCTACCGAGACAATTCCCTACAACAGGCTGATCGATTTGCGTAACGCCGAGATTGATTTCAACTCCATGGGTATCCCGAAAATCGGACGCAAGGTGGGCGCTAACCTGGTAATCTATGTCTCAATCGAAAAATTTTCACTAAAAGACAATCCCGGCGATACTCTATGGCGAGGAAAACTCGCCGTTAAAGTCAAGGTCGTGGACATCTATAAAGGACGCATCTGGCCTGATGCATCAGATGGATTCCCGATCAGCGTCGGCGAACCAATGACGGAAAACCCTTCAGAATACTACGGCTCGGAACTGTCCCGCAAACTGGCCGAACGCATGGCCGAGGAAATCTGCGGCCTGTTCCACAAACGCTACGTCGAGCGCGCCAGACCAAGGAAAAAAGAAACCGACTTGATGACGCCCATCCAATGAGGCTTACCAGAACACTCCGCTATGGTTGCAGCGACAAATACCAATAACGCTTTGGGGCAATCTCGCGTCAGAGAACGACTTGAAATCGCACCGGACGAAACGGTTATCGTCGCTCCAGGCTGCGTGCATCGAACAAGCGGGCACCGATTCGCCGTATGGTCGGCCTCTATCCTGAAAATCGCCGAGGTGCCCGTGCATATGATTATTCCCGAAGGGTCCTCCAGGCAGTACGCAAGGGGTGTCGTCGAATTCGCACGCATGACCGGAGCCGCCGATAAGGTTACGCTTGCCGGACCAGAATGGACGCTACAGGATTTACTGGCGGCGGCGGATATAGCAATGTTCCTCGACACAGACAATACGTCCAGCGGCCTGCTATCCGAAGCGATATCGACTGGATTGCCCGTTATCGTGTGCGATACGCCCGAAACGAGGAACCGCTTCGCAGACGAAAAAAACGTATTTCTGGTCCGTTACGACAAGCCCCGCGAAATCGCACGGGCATTGATGAAAATAATAGAGGACAAAACCCCGTCTGATTGAACACTCCGATGCCAAACACCAAACACGACATACCGGACGCTTCGGAACTTTTCGCCGGAATTGATCTCGGCGCGGTCCGCTTCACCGACGCCGATGCCCGGAAGCAAATCGAACCGCTGCTGACCGGTGAGTCCAACGACCGCTGGTCGGTGGTTAAACACAACGTCTCGCGAACCGTTTATCGCCGCGGTGGCACAGGTTTGGAACCTGTGCCCACCAAGACCGGCGTACTGTACCTGAAGCATTTTCACAGCCGGTCGCTGCTGCACCGCCTCCAAAGCCGCATCGGACTCTCAGAAACGCGCTGCGAAATGCGATTCAGCAATTACCTCTCGGCCAATAACGTACCGGTTCCGAAGGTCCTGGCCACATATAATCGCACCGGTACGGAATGGATGATAAGCGAGGGAATCGAGCCGTCCGTCCCCGCCGATAAATGGCACGCCGACCGGGCAATATCGGGTAATACCGACATTCACGCCGCTACGATCGCCCTGGCTGAACTCGTCGGGCGAATGCACGCCTGCGGAGTCCTGCACCGCGACCTGCACTGCGGTAACGTGCTGGTGCGCACCGTCGATCCATCAGCCGGTCGGTTCGATGGGCTGGTCCTGATGGACCTGCATCGTATGCTTCGCCGACGTAAATTGAGCAGGCGAAGCCGGGCGGCCAACCTCGCGCAACTGTTCCACGACCGACGGTTATGGACCACTCGTTCGCAGCGCCTTCGGTTTCTCCGGCACTACCTCCGCGCCGCCGGGGCGGAAGGAACGCTCCGGGGATGGACCCGCCTGATTGAATTGTTCGCCAACCGACACACCCGACGACTTTACGCCCAGCGCGACCGGCGAATCTTCGCAACCAACCGATACTTCGCCCGCATGTCCGTCGCAGGCATGCGCACACATGTGATACTGGCGTCCAAACGCAGCCTTCCCGGTTCAAAAATCTGTGAGCACACCTTTACCACAGAAGACTGGAACAAAGCGCTTTCCGACCCGGACGCGCTCTTCACCGGCGACGACATCAGGATAATCAAAGATTCCGCCAGTAGTTACATCGTAAAGCGGCGTCTTCGCGTCGGTCTCAAAGATATTGACGTGTACGTCAAACGCCCCCGCCGGAAACGCACCGTCAGGTGGGTAACAGACCTCTTTCGCCCAAGCAGGTCGCTGCGAAGTTTCTACCTCGGACACGCACTGCTGGGACGCCACATCTACACCGCCCTGCCACTTGCAGCAATGGAAAAACGACGATGGGGCTTCCTGGTCGATTCGATCCTGATTACCGAACAGGTTCACGGGCTGCACCTCAACAAATTCCTCAACCGCTACCTCGACAGCGAACAAACCGACAGTTCGCACATTGAGAAAAGACGCCTTGCCCGCCAGGTGCTCCGGAAACTTGGACAACTGCTGCGACGCCTCCATGAGGAAAGATTCGCCCACCGCGACCTGAAAACCTCCAACCTGCTGGTGAACTGGGACAACCACCCGGACCACCCGCCCGAAGTAATCCTGGTGGACCTGGACGGCGTCAACAGTGTCAGACGTGTTACGCGACGACAGCAGTTTCGTGGACTTATGAGGCTTAACGTCTCGCTGTTGGAATGCCCGGTGGTCAACCACGCAGGCCGGCTAAGGATGCTCCTGGGATACTTACGAGGCCCCGGAACCGGGCGAATCAACTTCAAACCCTACTGGCGACTACTCCAGAACTGGTCAACCCGGAAAATCCGCAGGCAGATTGCCTCACGCCAGCGCCGTCAGAAAGTACAACGGAGAACCTCGTCGTGACCGCGTCGGATTTACCCATACCGGAGAAGGTGCTCATACTCAAACCCTCAAGCCTGGGCGATGTGGTCTCGGCCTTGCCGGTACTGGCCGGGTTGAGACGTACCTTCCCGCACGCACATATCGCCTGGATGGTAACGCCGGGATGCGCGCCGATCCTCGACGGGCAGGAGGGTCTGGACGAAATAATCCTCTTCGACCGACGGCGGTTCGGGCGAATCGGACGAAGCCCAGGCCCCACAAGAGATTTCATCACCTTCTGCCGGAACCTCCGCCGCCGGCGATTTGACTGGGTTATCGATCTCCAGGGGCTCTTCCGCAGCGGATTCTTCGCACGAGTTACCGGCGCTGCCGTTCGGGCTGGCTTCGCCGACGCCCGCGAATTCGCCGGTATCTTCTACACGCATCCGATTAACGTCCAGGCCGAACATACAGTCGCCCGCAACATCGCCCTCGTCAGAGAACTGGGAATAGATGCCGATGAAAACGACCTCACGCTGACCGTTACGCAAGAGGCAAACGCCTTCGTCGAATCGTTCATGACCGAACAGGGCCTCCGGCGCGGCCAATACCTGATAATCGCTCCGGGGACTCGGTGGGCAACCAAGTTGTACCCGCGTCGCCACTGGCGGAAGGTTGTGGCCGAATTGTCCCGCGATGTCCCGATAGTATTGACCGGCTCCGACGATGATGGCGAACTTTGCGACAACCTCACCGGCGATAACTCGAAGGTGTTCAACCTGGCCGGACAGACGACGCTGCCGCAGGTCGTCGCCCTGATTGCGTCGGCCGGTGCCGTCGTCTGCTGCGACTCGTCAGCCAACTTCATCGCCCCTGCCGTCGGAACGCCGTTCGTAACGCTCATAGGCCCGACGCGCCCGGAACGCACAGGACCACCCAGCCCGCTGGGAAAAGCCATCGTCGCAGACATCCCATGCGCCGGATGCCTCAAACGACGCTGCCGACATAATACCTGTATGCAACTGATCACGCCGGAACAGGTAATCGCCGAAACCCAAAATGCGTTTAGCCGTCGTCGGTACGACGACGATAAAATATAAGAGCGATAAAAAATACTATGCTGCGAACCTTCACATTATTAAGCGTCCTGCTTCCGATAGCGGCCTTTTCGTCGTGCCGGTGTTCGGGCCGGCAGTCAGACCAATCTCAGGTACGCATAGGCGAGCACGTCTGGCGTGTGGAAATCGCCGACGATGAGCAAACCCTCCGCCAAGGCCTGGCCGACAGGGACGAAATACCCGAAGGAACCGGAATGCTGTTCGTCTTCCCGCGCGAAGATGCGCTGGCCTTCCACATGCTCAACTGCCGGACGAGTATCGACGTGGCCTTCATCTCCAGTAATGGCGTAATCGTCCAAATCTACACCATGCCGGTCGAGAAAGACCCAAAGAAGGCCACTCGCCTTTACTCCAGTGTACACCCCGCCCAATACGCCCTCGAAGTCGCAGCCGGGACTTTCGAACGCGCCGGCGTGAAGGTCGGCGATAAAGTCGAATTACCGGACCTGTCTCCGTAAGCAACTTGACTTCCCGACGGTTACATCAGTAAAATCAGGTTGAGGTGATTTCCAATGAAACTAATCGTAACTCTTGAGCGGGACGAAACGGGCATGGTCGTCGCTGAGTGTCCGTCTATCCCCGGCTGTGTTTCGCAGGGCGAGACAGAAGAAGATGCCCTGGCGAACATACGTGAGGCCATTGGCGCCTGTCTGGAAACCCGCGCCGAAGCCGGTATGCCTTTGACCGTAGCCATTCGTGAGGTAGAGGTCGCGGTTTGATGCCGAAACTGCCCGTAATATCGGGAAAGCAGACCGTAAAACGTTTCGAGCGTGCGGGTTGGCGAGTGGCTCGTCAGCGAGGCAGCCACATCGTTATGCTCAAGCCCGGACACATCGCAAGCCTTTCGGTTCCGCAGCACAAAGAACTCGCCCCCGGCACACTGCGTTCACTCATCCGGTCTTCTGGAATGACAGTTGAAGAATTCACCCGGCTTCGCTAACTGATTTTATTCAGAATCAACCCCGCGAATTGCCTGTCGAAGACGAATCCTATCCTCGTCCTGCAACATATTGCACCTCGGCAGAGGCTTTCACCTCGTCGCGGAAATATCGGCTCAGGAAATTGGGGGTATTGAGATCGACTTTCCGGCCTATGATTTCAGACAGTTCCAATTCCATCCCAAAAAACGCCAGTCCCGGCACATGTCCGTCCTCGAACTCCACAAGCACGTCCACATCGCTGTCGGGGCCGAAATCGTTTCGGAGAACCGATCCAAAAAACGCAAGCCGACGTATGTGGTTCCTGCGACAGAATTCGGATATCTTCTCTTTGTCAATTTCCACTTCGGACGTCATAACGTGCAGCATTATACCACCTGCTGTACAATCTTGAAAGCCCCACTTCATCAGGCTGTTAAAGGCGCACTCCCGCCGGGTCGATGTAACTATTGTTACCGGCAGGGTGTGCGCGAATGGTTCTATTGGCGGAAAAACACAAATTACTCTGGTTCGGTCCCGGCGATATGCCCGAAAATGTCTCCTCGGCAATCGACGGGAAATGGGACGTAATCGCCTGCGATTCGCCCCACCCACACCCGCAGCAATTCGACGACACCGAAATCGTCCTGATAGCACCACCGGCTGATGAACCACTCGACGCGAAACAACTGTCGGAACTCCTGGACCGGATTGATCGCACAGGAGCGGTGGCTGTCGTGCTCCTGCCGGCGGTTACGGGTTTGGAAAACTGCCTTTCCAACCGCAAGGGACAGTTCATTATCGCCGACCCGGACGCTCCGCCGGGCGAACTTTCCGCACGAATCGAATCGGCCGCCGCCCTCCAGCCGGTAATTTCCCACCTCCGTTCAGACGTGGCGGCAGTGAGGTCTCTCGGCGTCGGCGCTGCCGGAAACTTTGAACAGTTAGACGAAGAGATGCGTCTGGCGGCGAGACTTCAGCGGAATTTCATGCCCAATCCGCTTCCGGAAGTCGGACCCGTGCGTTTCGCAGCCTTGTTCCGCCCCGCCAGTTGGGTCAGTGGCGACATATACGACGTTTTCCGCCTGGACGAAACCCATGTCGGATTCTACGTCGCCGACGTCGTCGGACATGGTATGCCGGCGGCGCTTCTGACAATGTTCATCAAAAAAGCCCTGCAAACCAAACGGATCGACGGTACCCGATACGAAATCATCCCGCCGGGCAAAGCCCTGACCGGTCTGAACAGCGACATCTGCGAACAGAACCTCAGTTCATGCCAGTTCTGCACGGCTGTCTATGGAATCATCGATACCGAAAACCTCCTTTTGCAATACGCCCGTGGCGGTCATCCCAACCCGCTGCTGTTCGACACCGGCGGCAACGTCGAACAACTCGATTCCGTCGGAGCACTACTGGGCGTTTTCCCCGAAGAAACCTTCGAGCAGCAGGAAATCCGCCTCCATCCGGGACATCGGCTGATCGTCTTCTCTGACGGCGCTGAAGAAATGCTTGCTTCCGATTCGCCGCCGAAGGTCCTGAGCGAAGTCGAAGCCGAACCGAGCGTATCGACCCGGCTTGGGACGGCGAACGGCCGCCTGGCGAATGCCCTTCAAGACCTCCGCAGCCTCCCTGCCGAACAGATGCTTTTCCGACTTACCGGACTAATTGACGCACACCGCCAGGCCGGTCGGCGAGACGACGACGTTACCGTACTGACGATGGACATCGCGGGGTAAAAAGGCATTTGGCATCGGGCATTTGGCATTGGTGGCCGAGGAATAGTTTTACGACCTGCCTTTATAATCCTGGGATTTTCTTGAATCGGGAAATTAAAACAGAGACTTTCCTTCGCAAACCCAGTGCCACCAATGCCGAATACCGAATGCCAAATACCACGGTATTCCGGTATTCTCCTGTTGTTTTTTGTTTTTCACGGTCTTCCGGTCTTCCAGTCTTCCGGTAATCCGGTCTCCCTGTCTTTATATCGCTTGACATACGGCTGCCTTTGGGCGACATTGCGTCTTAGTTAAACAGGTAGAAGCGTATGCCGAATCGTCGTCAAAATCACTTTGCGCCTTTTATCGCCGGGATACTGGCATGGTTGATCCCCGGCGCGGGGCACGTTTATCTCAAGCGGACGCTTCGCGGAATCCTTATCTGCATTTGCATCAACGGACTGTTCTGGACGGGGGTCGCTTTTGGCGGGATATTCACCGTCGAACCTCTGCGTGAGCGTTGGTGGTTCGCCGCCCAGATGTGTACAGGCGTTTCGGGCGTATCGGCATGGTATCGCCAGGAACAATACCGTCGGATGATTACCGACGAATTCGAAGACGACTGGTTACGGACGCCCACCCCGCCACCGGCAACACGCCAGAACCCACACCTACACGGGAAGTGGTGGCAAACTTACAAACATGCACTGGTGGATGAAGGGCTGATGCTCAGTTACCCCTCCAGCGTCGTCGCTCGGGCTTACGCGGGCGTCGCCGGAATGTTGAACCTGATGTGTATCTTTGACGCGGTAATGCTGGCTGCGACGGGAAGGACCGGCGAACCCGCGCGCAAAAAACGGGAAGAGGAAGAGGAAGAGACATGATATTCAAACACCCCATCCAGATGGGCGCCGACCACATCTGGTTGGTCCTGCCCTTGTGCATGGTGCTGGCGGTGGTTTATAAAACCGTTCGCGTCAAGCACATCAAGCAACTACCGCTGCAAATCCTGAGTCTGTGGGCATATATCTTCGTGGGTTTGGTGTCCCTGGCAGTGGCATTCTGGTTATTAGTGGAATACGTCGCATAGCAGCGTATAAAAAACAAGCGGCCCAAGTATTTCCCCGGGCCGCTTGTCGCACTTAATTGGTCTCTCTCCGCTTTATCGTATCGCCACTCTTCGGCGTCTGATCAATAGCCCAATCGCCCCTGTTACCAGCAGCGTCAGGCAGGCAGGTTCGGGAATGGGAATCGTAACCTGTGCGATGTAGATGCGGTTTTCCTTGAAATAAATCTCATCACCCGACACGTTTGGGTCGGGATCCCAGAATACTTGCCCGTGCGCAACGGTCTGCGTCATGTCAACCCCGAAGATAATGGGCGTTGGGTTGACCTGGTCGCCGGTGCTGCTGCCCCACGTGGTGCTATCGGAATTACCGAAGTCCCAGATTACGATCTGTTCGATATTCCCGCAGGTGTTGGGGTCGCCGCTCATGAGCGTCTCCTGCGAGATGTCAATGCGGATTACCTGCTGGTCGCCCCAGTTGTTCTGCTGGAAATCGTAGTTGGTCTCGCCGGCCAGGCCCGCGATGACTCCGCCGTCGGAGGCTCCGTCGTGATAGAAAGAGTTGTCCAGGAAGGCATCGGCATAGATGTAGTCCTGTCCGTTATGATCGTCCTCATTCGCCTTGATCTCGCTGGGTCGGCGATTCGCCCATATTACGTCGCTGGTACCCAGGCCGAGTGAGTCGCCTTCCCTGATCTCCATTGAGTTGATGATATCGGCAAGGTCGGCGGCGGTATAACCGTTGGCTAGCATCCGCGTCGCGTTTTCTACCCATGAATAGGTCCCAGTGGCCTCATCAAACACAGGAGGATGGTACCTGAAGTCAGCCGGGGGAGCTCCTACGCCGTCTATCGCCTTGGGGCTGATGTCGTTACTGACGGAGACCTGGGGATTGGAGAAACTTTTCCCAAACACATTCCCATAGACCGTACCGCCCCCGTCGATGCTTCCGTCGGCGGCTGTGGTCAGCCCCCTGCCGCTATGGATGAAGATGTCCATATTAACAAAACCCGCGTAGGTCTGCGGGTTGGTGGGGCTGTCTTCCTGTGAGTGCGATGTCCAACCAATCGCCCATCCGTTGCGGGTTTCATGCCGCTGCTCGACAATTGCCTGGGCCGTCAGGTCTGCCGAGTAAGAATATCCGCCCTTCCAGTCGTTGTTATCGAATTGGCTGTAGGTCATGTAGAACTGGATGGTGTTTTTGTTTTTGTCCATAGGCGTCTGCCCCAGCCAATAATCTTCTTTACCGGCTTCATGCGAAGCATAGTTGATGGGGCTGGAGTTGATGTCGTCGCCTGGGGCGTAGGTGAAGCCGCCGCCGTCGGGGCTCATGTTGTGCTGCGAGTGGCTCGACGCCGGTGTCCACCAGTTCTTGAAGGTAGCGATTTCCGTGTCGCCGGGGTTAAGAACTCCGTCAAGCCGATCGTCGTTGTAGATATGCCAGGTCTTGACGTAATCGGTCCTCAGGTCCCTGAACCATCCTTCGGGGTTCGGTTCAGTCGGCGCTGCGCCGACTCCCAGAGGCATTACCAGAACAACCGCGACGAGCGGGATAAAAACTTTTCCGAGCAATGAGCATTTCATAACTTTCTCCTCCTATACAGGGCGAAGTCATTAACATGAGCATGATTAACGATCCGTCACGAGCCACACACTTACCATCCATGACAAACCGCATCAAGCATAAACGAGATGCTTATGAGCGAGCAAAAACGAGCAACAGCCCCCCCTCGCCAGCAAGCGTTGCAAATACCGGCAACAGGGAACTACCTCAAACTTCTCTACTCTACAGATTATACGCTATATCCCATTTTCTGTCAATAGGGAAAAGGTATAAAATCGGCTTTTTTTGTCAAATCAGCCTTCAACTGTGTGCGTAGTATCGGCATAAATTCGCAAAATTTATGACTTTTCCCACCAACCACGCATACGCGAAACCGGAAAATCGGCAATCGAGCGGCGTGTTACCGGTAGCTACCCCATCAACAAGGAGTTAGCAACGTGGTTTATTTCAGATGTTTTGCAGCGTTCAGGAAGACTGCCAATCCGTCGGCACGATCCGTCTTTTTGCGCGTCCATGCGGGGTGATGGGTGGGATCCACGAATCGCTCAGGGTGCGGCATCAGACCAAAGACTCTGCCGGTCGGGTCGCAGATACCGGCTATATCGTCGGTGCTTCCGTTAGGGTTATCGCCGTCGTAGCGAACAGCCACCTGGTCGCCGTCGCGGATTCGGTCAAGAACGGCATCGCCGGTCGTAACGAATTTGCCCTCGCCGTGAGCGATCGGAAGCGTCAACGTCTCGCCACCGGTCAAAAAGACACATTTGTCGCTGTCGGCCCGAAGGTTGACCCAGCGGTCCACGAACATGCCGCAGTCGTTCCATGTCAGCGTCGCGTCGCGGTTGGCTTCGCCGGCGCCGGCCCGGCCCCACGGCAGCAGGCCGCTCTTAAGAAGCACCTGGAAGCCGTTGCAGACACCCAGAACGAGTTTCCCGTCGGCAACGAACTTATTCAGCGCGTCAGCCAGATGATGAATCATCTGATTGGCCAGTATTTTGCCGGCCGCTACGTCGTCGCCGTAACTGAATCCGCCGGGTATCATCAACAGTTGATACTCATCCAGCAGAGCCGGGCTTTCCATCACGCGAAAAACATGCACCCTCTGGGCCTCAAACCCGGCCAGTTCCAGCGCGTATTGCGATTCCTTATCACAATTAGTGCCTGCGGCACGTAAGACTATTGCTTTAGGTGTAGTCATGTTCTCCCTTTTTTAACCACAGAGGACACAGAGTAGC
>DAOVLV010000301.1 GCA_030631085.1 Planctomycetales bacterium
CGCGCCGATGCTGGGAGGGTTCCTGATAATGGCGGTGATGCTGTGCATCCTGGCGAAAGTGCTTCCGGAAATGAATATCCTGCTGGCGAGTTTCCCGCTCCGCGTGGGGGCGGGGTTATTCCTGGCGGCTGCGATTATGCCTTCACTGAACGCCTTTACGATGGAACTGGCGAGATGGATGAGTAAATATCTTATCGCGTAGGCCGACAACGCGAGTGAACGAGAAACGGATAAAGATGAATATTGAATAATGAGCAGAGAATGTCGAATTTCGAAGTAAAAAAGAAACAATCCACCTGGCAACCTGCACCCACAAGCTCCGCTTCGCTGCGCTTGAAGGTGCCACCTTGCATAAGACAAGGTAGCGACTGAAATGCCCGACAAGGCAGCATCAGAACGAACTGAAAAGGCGACACCTGATCGTCTAAAAAAGGCCAGGGAAAAGGGGCAGATTCCCCAGAGTCAGGAAGTCCCGTCGGCCCTGATGATCGGGTCGCTTCTTCTGCTGCTTGGATTGATGGCAGGTCGGCTTTATCAATGGTTCGTTACGCAGTTGTCCGGCGGGTTGTCGCTGCAAGTGTCAGGCTCGATAGACAACGAGGCGTTTGCGGAACTATTGTACTCCAGCGGTACAGCCTGCCTTTCCATCCTGGCGCCGTTCCTGTTCGTGGCTGGGGGAGTGTCGATTATCGGGAGCATGGCGGCTGGCGGATGGGCGTTCTCGCCGAAAGCGATCCGCCTGGACTTCTCGCGGATCTCACCGATAAAAGGATTCAAAAACCTCTTCGCCTTGAAGTCGGTGGTGAAGTTGCTCGTTTCAATGGCCAAACTCGCCGTGCTCCTGATAATCGCGTGGAAGTACATCGGCGGGCGTATGGATGACCTGCTCGGCCTTCAGTGGGCGACACCGGACGCTACCTTACACGCAATTGCCGGTTTTATTTTCGGCCTGGCCGGAAGGATTGTAGTGGCGCTCGTGGCTATTGCCTGCGCGGACCTGCTCTATCAACGATGGAACTACAAGCGCGAACTGCGAATGACCCGACAGGAAGTCAAGGAAGAGCACAAGCAACACGAGGTCTCCCCGCAGATTAAGGGCAAAATCCGAGCGATGCAGATAGCAATATCACGCAAGCGAATGCTCCAGGATGTCCCGACCGCCGACGTGATCATAACCAACCCGACACACTACGCCGTCGCACTTCGTTACGATGCCGGTGATATGGCCGCTCCGCAAGTGGTGGCAAAAGGCGCTGACTTCATGTGCGCGAAAATCAAGGAAGTAGCCGCTGAACACAACGTCCCAATCGTCGAAAAACCAGAACTCGCCAGAACGCTCTACGCCACAGCAAAGGTCGGACAAGTCATACCAGAAGCACTCTTCGTCGCCGTGGCCGAAGTGCTGGCGATGGTGTACAGAATGCGAAAGAAAAATCGACTCAGTAAAAAATAATGGCTGATGAAAGTAAAAATACGCCCGAATCTTCACCGTTGTCCCTGGCGCCCAGCCCCCTGAACAGGCTGATGGCGCACAGCGACGTCATCTTTGCAATCGGCGTGGCTGTGGTGCTGGCAACGTTGCTGATTCCCATGCCGACGTTCATACTGGACATGCTGCTGTCATGCAGTATCGCCGTGGCGCTGGCGACGCTCGTGGTAGTACTCTCAGCCAGGGAATCCATCGAACTTTCGACGTTTCCTTCGCTTCTCCTGTTCGTAACGCTGTTTCGCCTGTCACTGAACGTAGCCTCGACGCGATTGATCCTTCTCCAGGGCGATGCCGGCGCGATTATCAGAACCTTCGGCGACCTCGTGGTCGGAGGAAGCCTGGTTATCGGGCTGGTAATCTTCCTGATACTGGTGGTAATCCAGTTTGTCGTAATCACCAAAGGTTCCGAGCGAATCAGCGAAGTGGCCGCAAGATTCAACCTCGACGCCATGCCCGGTAAGCAAATGGCAATCGACGCAGACCTCAACGCCGGGCTTATCGGAGAGGAAGAAGCACGCAAACGACGGGAAAAAATCGTCCGCGAAAGCGAATTCTACGGAGCAATGGACGGTGCGAGCAAATTCGTCCGGGGAGACGCCATCGCCGGGTTGATTATCACGGCTGTCAACCTCATCGGCGGATTCGCCGTCGGGCTTAGCGGAGGCATGACCGCCGCCGAAGCCGTTAAAACCTACGCCATCCTCGCTATCGGCGACGGTCTGATTTCGCAAATACCGGCAGTGATTATCTCCACGTCAGCCGGTTTCCTTATCAGTAAAACCTCCACAAAAAGCAGCATCAGCCAGGACCTTATCCACCAGATGATGGCAAGGTCCAAGCCATTCGGTATCGCTTCGTTCCTGCTGGGGGCGATGATCTTCGTTCCGGGCTTCCCGAAAGTACCGTTCATCGTACTGTCGATTGGGTCGGCTATGGTGGCCAGAACGCTGAGCCGGCGAGAACAGGAAGCGAAAGAGGAAAAGCCGAAAATACCGGATCAGCCAACCGAAGCGCCGGTGGAAGAACTCCTTGACGTTGACAGACTTTCCATCCAGGTCGGCGCAAGGCTGATTAAGACAGTCGATCCGCGTCGCCAGAACAGTCTGTCCCACCGTATCTCGCCGCTGCGACGGAAATTCGCCCAGGAATACGGTATTGTTCTTCCGCTCATCAGGCTGCGGGATAACGTGTCGCTTGAGCCGAACACTTACGAAATCCGCCTGCACAACCACGCAATCAGCGCCGGTCGTCTTGAACCGGAGAAACTCCTGGCGATGGACCCCGGAACCGTTCAGAAGGAAATCGCCGGACAGGTTACGCAGGAACCGGTGTTCAATCTTCCCGCACTCTGGATCGAGCCTGGTCAGAAACAACAGGCTGAGATGAGCGGTTATACCGTCGTCGATCCCGAATCGGTACTGGTAACGCACTTATCCGAATCGCTCAAGCGTCATGCGTATGAATTGCTAAGCCGCGACGACGTCCAGAAACTCGTGGACCGTTTGCGCGATAAACAGCCTACGCTTGTCAACGAGGTTATCGGCGAACGAGTATCCATAGGCATGCTCCAGCGAGTGCTCCAGAACCTCCTGCGAAACGGTATCGCCATCCGCGACCTGGCGCAGATTCTGGAAGTTCTCGGAGATAATTCAACCAGGACCAAGGACATCGGAACACTGACCGAACTGACGCGAAAGGTGCTGACCAGAACAATCACCGAACAGTACTGTGACGCCGAAGGCAAAATCCAGGCAATCGTCATGGAACCCTCGCTGGAATACGAACTTCGCAACACCATAAGCACCGATCAAGGCCAGGAAACATTCGCAGTAGCGCCGGAACGGGCAATGGAACTGGGGCGAAAAATCGCCGAAGCGTGGAGAACCGCAATGGAAACGGGGAACGACAAGGCCGTTATGCTATGCGATTCCCGACTTAGGCCGCACATAGGCGATATGCTCGCTCGACAGTTGCCGCAACTTCCGATCCTCGCCTATGACGAAATAACAATCGGTACGAAAGTGGATTCCGTTGCCACTGTTTCCATCCCAGCCCTACAGGCAGAGGAGGTCGCCACAGCGGGATGATA
>DAOVLV010000147.1 GCA_030631085.1 Planctomycetales bacterium
AAAAGGTCGGTCTTTTCTATACCGGCGGACAGGCGGACTGTGTTGACCTTCACGCCGAAACTTGTTCGACGCTCCGGCGGCAGATAGAGCATCGTCGTCAGGTATGGGATGCAAATCAGCGATTCGGTAGAGCCCAGGCTGACGGCGTGATAGATCGTTTTCAGTTCGTTGATGAACGTCTTTGCGTCGTCCTCGGCCTGGCCTACGTCGAAGGCGAGCACGCCGCCGAAACCGTTGTGCATCTGTTTGCAGGCGACCTCGTGGCCTGCATCGTCGGGCAGGCCCGGATAGATAATCTGCGAGATTTTCGGATGCCCGTGGAGAAATTCCGCCATTGCCTGTGCGTTGGCAGACATCGTTTCGGCCCGGAGGTCGAAGGTTTTCAGGCCTCGCTCCAGCAGGCTGGCGGAATATGCATCCAGCGTCGTCCCGATCGCCTGGCGTGTGAACCAGAGTTTGTTGTAGTGCTCCTTCGTGCCCGCGATAGCGCCGGCCATCAGGTCGTTGTGCCCGCCGAGGCCCTTGGTGGCGCTGTGTACGACCAGGTCGGCCCCGAGCGCCAGCGGACTCTGGTGATACGGCGTGGCAAAGGTGTTATCGACGATGAGCATCGCGCCGGTCTTGTCGGCCTGGATTCGCAGCGCGGCAATGTCGATGACCTTGCACATCGGGTTACTGGGGGTCTCGCAGAAGATCATCCGCGTGTTCGCCTTGACGTATTTGCCGATATCATCGGCTTCGTCGGCGCTTACCCAGGTAATCTCGACACCGAGCCTCTCAAGTATCAGTGAAACCTTGTAGTTCGCGCCGTAGATGTCGTGGAAGAAGATCAGGTGATCGCCGGCATTGAGGTACGTCAGATACACCAGCGTGCAGGCAGCCATTCCCGTCGTGCAGATGATGCAGTCTTCAGCGCCTTCCATTGCAGCGACGGTCTTCTCGACGCTGCGGACCGTCGGATTATCGTCGCGATGATACGTATAGCCGTCGATTTCGCCGTCGGTAATCTGACGCAAAACCTCGAACGAACCGTACTCGTAGTTGACGGCATTGACGATGGGCGTAACCATCGGCTTGTTGCCGTAAGGGGTCAATGGATCACCGGTCATTATTTTCGCTCCTTGAAAATCGTATTACCCGACGGAATTGTAGCAAATCGCCGGCGGACTCGCAACACCGCTAAACGGCGTTGATTATTGTCAACACTGTTGACGGGAATCAACGTCTGTCTGCAAAGCATATTCAGGCTTTGAAACGGGGATTGCCGGGGACATATCCGCCGACGAACAGAAGTGCGTGTTGATTAATCTAAACGCCAACGTCAAAGACGGTAGAAATTACCCGGACTAACATTGCGTTGCTTCGTCTAATGCATTGTGTTTGCATGGGTTAGAAAAACGCCCGTCTATGCAAGGGGTCGAAAGCGGCACGATAATTGCAACTCTATTGCAACGAGGACCGGACTTATATTAAAGGCCGGTATCGCCTCAGGAGGCGAAAATAATGAAAGAACAGATCGTTCGTGAACGAATTGCCGAGTTGGCCGACGCTCTCTCGGCTTTGCCCCAAGCGGGCGGGAAATCCACCTCGATGGGAACATACACACCCAACACTTCGGCTACACCGACTCGGAAGATCGAGGAGATGCTTGACCAGATCAGATTGCAGATGAAGTATCTGATGTTCGACATGGAGGCCACCAGGCGCGAAAACAGTTACCTGCGCGAGATGCTTGAACACCGCTGGAACAGCGGAGGCTCGACAGATAAAGACAAAACGTAGTAAGAGTCCCCTCTCAAAACCATGCCTCGCTAAAGCGAGCACGCCCAAAAAACACTGAATGTTTCACCATGTTCTGTTGGCGTGCTCGCTTTAGCGAGGCATGTGTTTTTAATCCCCGAAAAAAAACTGGAGTCCATCTTGCAGTTCGTACGATGTTAGGATAGAGTCTGACACTGAAATAAGGATTTGGAAATGGGAATGGAATTACCAATCTGCCAATTCGGGCCTGGTGGCCAGTACGTTTATCCTTATCCCCCGAGCGCCAACCCCCTGCCGACGACGCCGGAATTACAACCTGTCGTTGTCGCCAAAACCGAGAGTCAGGAGACCGAGCATGCAGACAGTTACGCCTCGCCAGATGGAAGTCCTCTTGTATGTGCGCGATTATCGCGTCAAACACGGCTATTCCCCCACGATGCAGGAGATTGGAAACCATCTGCACGTAAGCAGAGTAACCGTCTTCGAGCACATCGGAGCGCTCGAAAAAAAGGGCCTGCTCCTGCGGGGCCTCAAACACAGTGCCCGCTCTTTGCAACTGTCTGACGACGTAGCCTTCCCCGACGACCCTCGCGGCACCCGCTTTCCGCTGGCAGGGCAAATCGCCGCCGGTGAGCCTATCGAGGCAGTGGAGCAAAATGAATCCATCGACCTGGAAGAAATGTTCGCCAACACCGGCGAAACCTTCTGCCTGCGCGTAACAGGACTGAGCATGATCGACGAACAGATACGCGACGGCGACTACGTTATCTGCCGGAGAACCCGCGAAGCATCCGACGGCGAAACCGTCGTCGCCCTGCTGGAAAACGGCGAAGCCACACTGAAAAAATTCTACCGCGAAGCCGACAGGATACGCCTCCAACCGGCCAATCCGGACTTCTCTCCCATCTACGCCGACAACGTCAGCATCCAGGGCGTGGTGATAGGCGTGATTAGAAAGTTCTGAAAATTAGCAGGGATGCAGGAGATACATGGGATACAGATTTAAATAGAATAGAAGAAAAAAACACATCCCCTGTATCCCTTGCATCCCTGCTGATTCTTCTTTCCTGCTAATTTTTTTCTCGCTGGACAATAACTCCCAAGCAGGTGCATAATAAGGGGCTTGAGTATCTTCAGGGCTGAGGGAGTTAAAAATGAAAGTTTCGGATTACCTGACGTTAGAGCATGTCGTGCTTTTGACGGGGACGACGAAGGCTGACGCTCTTGACGAACTGGTATCTACTGCTGATGATTTCAGCAAGAGCATCAGTATAGAAGAACTCCGCCATGCGGTCTGGGAGCGAGAGAAGATGATGAGCACCGGCATAGGCCAGGGGCTTGGTATCCCTCACGTTCGTCTTCCGGGACTGCCCAATGCCGCAATGGCCGTCGGCGTCAGCCGGGCGGGAATCGCCGACTACGAAAGCCTCGACAATCAACCCGTTCACATCATCGTACTGATTGCCGCTCCGCAGGGTAAGCATGAAATTTATATACGGCTCCTCGCCAAAGTTGCGAACGTCCTCAAGCAGGACGACGTTCGCAAGGCCATCGCCGAGGCGGGCGAACCCGCCGAGGTCTATCGCATACTCAACGAAGGTAAGGTATGACTTTGGATCGTAACACGGGCGTCTCACGTAGTGATGCTATGCATCGCCCGTGAATGAAAGAAATCATGGCCGGGACGGCCATGTTACGAGAATTCACCGAAGGTAAGGTATGACTCCTGCCATTGCAGTCTTGCTCGCCCAAGCGCCTCTCCCGACGCTTCTGGTCATCGGCCTTGCAATCCTTTTCGGTACAATCGGCGCGAAGATTTTCCAGAAACTTCACATCCCCCAGGTCGTCGGTTACATCGCAATCGGCGTAGCCGTCGGGCAGTCCGGACTTGGGGTTATAAGCAAGGAAGTTGTCGGTAATCTTGAGCCGTTCTGTTTTTTCGCGCTTGGAATAATCGGCTTCATGATCGGGGGCGAACTTCACCGGGACGTTTTCAAGAAATATGGCAGGCAGTTCATCGCCATCCTCTTTGCCGAGGGGATAGGGGCATTCCTGACCGTCAGTATTCTTATCAGCGGCGTGGGCATGCTTTTGGGCATGGGTCCGGCCGAGTCGATTGCATTGGGCATCGTGTTCGGCTCGATAGCGTCGGCGACAGCGCCCGCTGCGACGACCAGTGTGCTTTGGGAACTCAAGACACGAGGCGTGCTCACTACGGCGATTTTCGCCGTCATAGCCCTTGACGACGCGCTTGCGCTGATAATGTTCAGCATCGCCGCCAGTATTGCCGGAAAGATTATCCACAGCGGTTCGGGCGGAATAATGGCGGCATTGGGACATGCCGGATATGAACTTTTCGGAGCGGCCGTACTGGGGATCGCCGTCGGATTCATACTGAACTTCGTCCTCCGTCGTCTGCGGGATCGCGACAAGTCGCTGGCGTTCATTATCGGTGCGATGGCGCTGGTCATCGGGCTGACCATGGCGTTAGATCTCTCCATGATACTGGCGGCGATGGCGCTGGGCGTAACCCTGGCCAATCTCGCGCCCCGCCGAAGCCGGGAAACATTCAACCTCGTCGAGCGTTTCACTCCGCCAATTTACGTGCTCTTTTTCGTTATTGTCGGCGCTCGCCTGCACATACAAAACATGCAGCCCTGGATGTGGATACTCGTCGTGCCATATCTCGTAGGGATGGGGTCGGGCAAGATAATCGGCGCTTACCTCGGCGCTCGATGGACCAATGCAGCCCCGGTGATTCGCAAATATCTCGGAATATGCCTGTTCAGCCAGGCCGGTGTGGCGGTGGGACTTTCGCTGATCGCCGATAAGGAGTTTCACGACACCATCGGACCGATAATTATCGCAATCATCGCCGCTGCAACGTTCATAGCCGAGATTATCGGACCGCCGTGCGTGAAATTCGCCGTAAAAAAGGCTGGCGAGGTCGGATTGAACGTTACCGAAGAAGACCTTATGCTCTCTTACAATGCCGGCGATATGCTGGACCGCGAACTGCCGTCATTCGCAGAGAATACCACGCTGACGAATATCCTCCGCACTATCGCCGAAACCGACGCCATGTCATATCCGGTTACCGACGCCGACGGAAAACTCACCGGCATCATTACCATCGACGAACTCAAGAGGACATTCGTCGCCGAAGGTCTGACGGACTGGCTCCTGGCCTTTGATCTGATGAGGCCCGTTCCGGATACCGTAACTGTCCAGACGCCGCTCGACGAAGCCGTTACTCGAATGCGCGAACAGGAACTGGAATACCTCCCCGTAATAGCAGCCGAAGGCGATACGCATCTCGCCGGCATGTTGGAACTGGCAGCCGTCAATCGTTCGCTCTCGCGGGAAGTGCTTCGCAGGCAACAACTCGCCGACGGCTGATCCTGAAAGCAAGGCAAAACCGAAATGCACGTTCAGATACCGACAGCAATGGCATTTGCGTTGTGCGATGAGAGCATCGGCGAAGTCGGCGTACTTATATTGGCGGCATTGGTTGTCGCAGCCGCCGTCGTGATGCTGAAACTGCATTTATCTTTTGCAGCCCTGCGAAAAATCTTCATCATCGCAAGCATCGTATGCTTCGCCGCAATGGCGACCGTCGCAGTCGTCGGCCTGGATCTGCTCAGCGAACTTATACGCGAGCATGGAATCGCCGAATGGCTTGCCGTCGATTTCCTGCTGGCGGCATGTGTCATCGGCCTTATCGCAACGATTCGCTCGATGCGCCTGGGCCGGCCTTTGCCTGTCGGCGTTTTCCTGGCGTATGGCTACTTCGTAGCCTTCTACCGCGAATCGGAATGGGGCTCAGCGTTTTACGGCGGCGAGCGTCTCTGGCGAAGACGCCACCTTATAAATCCGCGAGCGTACTGGGACAT
>DAOVLV010000170.1 GCA_030631085.1 Planctomycetales bacterium
GATACGGGCCTACCAATTCGACCTCGACGAGTTTATCGCTCAGTGCAAAATACAGTTCGACGGCGGATTCTCCCGGCGGCCTGGCGGCGTCGGCGTCCGTACCGGCACGCACGAACCAATATCCCTTGTTCCACACCGCCACCACCGGCGCCGCGTCGATGAAGACCTTTCCGACGCCCTTTATCTTGTTGGTATCAGTCAGCAGCCATCCGCCCTGTTCCGTGCTTGCGGCATTGAACTCCGAAAGCAGTTTCTCGGGGCTGCTTCGGGTCCGGCCCCTGGGCACAGCCACGATACATCCGGGCGGGGCTGCCATCAGGCACCATCCTGCAGCCTGCGGCGGCTTCGGTCCGGTCGGAAGGAGCGTTACCGTCAATTTCAGCGTTCCGTCGGCGTCGAGTGAAATGCTTTTTTCCTCGCGCATCTCCAGCCGCATCTCCGGGCTGACGGCGCGGAGGTGGTCGTCCCCTGCCGAGAGTACCTTCATCGGGCCGCGATCCATCGCCGGCTCCGGCGGCCAGCCATCAATCCGACCGTCAGGCCCCACCCAACAGGACTGCGGAGCCACCCACGTATAAGAACCTCCGCGGAAGACATATCCGTCCGGGTCGGGCGGCTGGAAGATGTTGGGGGTCGTGTACAGAAGGTTTTCCCCGCCGGTCGGGCCGAAGTGAATTATCCGATCCGTCTGCGGATCATAGACGACGAAAGTGCCGCCGCGGGACAGTTCGATAAGAGATCGCCCGCCCTGGCCGCAACCGACCAGCAGTACAGCCGCAGCAGCAACCGATACGAACAGGCATTTCAGATACACGTCAGACATCGGTCTCCATTCTGACTGCCCAGCCGGGCTGTGTCAATGCACAGTGAGTAAAACTGGTTTATCATAACAATACGGAGAATCAAGTAGCATACCCGTGTTACGTATTCGGTCAGTATGAATGATTTACACTTCCACGTTTATCAACTCGGCGATGTTCTTACAGAGGATTCTTTCTCTCTCTGCCTCGGAAATGTCCAGTGAATTGACCTTGGCAAGTTCGTAGTTTATGGCATGCGGATAGGCGCATGGGAAATCGGAGCCGAAGATGACTCTCTCGGCGCCGAGTTCTTTTACCATCCTCCTCATTCCCGCCAGAGGATTTCCGCAGGACAGGAGGGTGATGTTGTCGCATCTCTTTGCGGCGCGGATGGCGTCGGCCCAGTAATTGGCGCTTCCGGCGTGCGTAAGCACCAATTTCAGGCGAGGGAGGTTCCTGGCGACCAGCGAGGCCGAGGACGGGGTCGAATGCGACGAGGTCGAAGCGCAGACGAACACCGGGATACCAAGCGACTGGGCCTCCTCTAACACAGCCATCGCGTCATCACCGGCCAAACGGAAGGCCTGAGCGCCCGGAGCGAGTTTCAGGCCTACCATGTGTTTTTCCGTGATTGCCCACCTGAGGTCTTCGACCGCTTGGGCTCCCATCGCCGGACTGACGGTGGCCACCGGATACATAAAGCCGGGATACTTCTCGGCAAAAGTCGCCAGGTCCTCGTTGGGTTGACGGCTGTTGTGGCTGTTGGGGCCAAAGCCCGGACCGAAAGCAATTATCTTTTCCACTCCCAGAGATTTGGCGTATCTGATGCCTTCTTCATTACGCTCATGCTGGAAGTCCCAATGTGTATGCGCGTCAAATATCATTTCTTAAACCTCCCCGAGTAATTGTTCCGCATTCCGGCCTGATATCTTATCCATGTCCTCGTCGGAAATGTCGAGACTTCTCAATTTGTCCAGTTCTATCGCCATATCCGACTCCGGGCTGTCCGAACCGAAGAGGACTTTTCCTGAATCGAGACCGACAGCCATCTTGAGAAAGTCGTCAAACAGGGCAAGCGCGCTTGCGGTAAGCGAAGTCTCCAGGAACAGGTTATCAGCCATACCGGAGACCTTTATGGTGTCGGCCATGTACTCATAATTGAATCCCATGTGTCCCATAATTATGGGGACATCGCTGAACCGGCCTGCAAGGTCAAGTATCTGAAAGGGAAGGGAATAGGCGGGGGTTCCACAATGGGTATAGACAGGGGCGTGATGCTCTCCTGCGATTTCCATCAGGGGATAGACTATCTCATCGTTGATCATGAAGCCCTGGAGGTTGGGATGAAACTTCATGCCTCGCAGCCCCTCGCCCAGGAATCTCCCGGCCATATCCAGGGCCTGCTGCCCAAACCATGGATTGAACGAGCCGAACCCCACAAGCCTGTCGGGAAATTCATTTACCGCATCGAGGATGTATTGATTCGCTTCGGCGTTATAGACGGTTATGCCTTCCTCGACAGGGCAGACCACGGCCTTGTCCACCCCGCAGTCGTCCATTTTTTTGATGAGATCGCCGGGTTTAAGCGACTTGCGTATGCCCTTTCCGATGTGGCAGTGGAAATCGATTATCATAATTCGCTCCTGCTGTTTTAATTCGTTTTGGAATCGGCGAAGATTCGCTCGACCTCGGCGTGGGCGCTGTCCCAGAGCGGCTGGTGTTCGGCCTTGATAGGCGAGCGGTCGAAGACGGTCAGGTAAAGGTTTTCTCCGCTGCGAAGGTATTTGAGTGTATGGTCGGTCGCCAGGAATGTCCCGCCCGGCCCAACTTCCCGGATAACATCCAGCGCGAGGGTCTCTTCGTTGACCGTAATGCCTTCTGCCAGCCTGCGCGCCATCAGGAGCATCTCATGGTCGATGACCATCTGTTCGAGCGAGCCGATTGTTCCGTTGGCGAGCAGCCCGGCATTGTTCGAGACGGAGACCCTGCCTCCGACGGCGGAAAACAGGCATCCAAATTTCTCTATTCCGGTCTGCTGGTCCGGTACTTTTGAATTTGACAGCAGCGAGCAGGTGTACGAAGGCAGGCCATAGAACGCAGCCATTTGCGCCCCGGCGATGGTTCCCAGAAAGTGTTCCGGGCTTGCCATGACGATTTCGCTGCTGCGCATGTCTATAAACGAATGTCCCGCCCCCGCATAGGCAACAGGAGCGCCGGGGCGTATGGCCTGGACAAGCACGACCGCCATGAGACATTGGGCGATCTTGATTGGCAGGGCGCCGGCCAGGGTAATCGGCCCGGCCATGCCTCCCATCGCTCCGACCATGATGAACAGCGGAATGGCATTTTGGGCGGCAAGGATGCCCGCCCGCAGACTCTCTGAGTCCCATTGCAGCAAGGGCGCATCGGCGACAACCATGCTCACCGCCGGCCTGGACGGATCGACTGAAGCGGACAGGCCCAGTTCCACCCAGGCCTTGGCACCCTCGAAACTCAACGGGGCAGCCAGGCAGTGTTTTTTCGTGTTCTCCAGGGTGGCGCGGTAGGTGGCCTGCTCCTGCGAGGATTCAGGCTGATCCAGAGCGAGAACGTGGGGGATAACCCCGTCGATCTCCGGAAGTGCGTCGGCGAGACGGGTGAACTGCACGACGTCATCAAGACGTGCGGGCCTGGCCTCATCGCAGCCGTAATCGAGGACGTTCAGATTATAAGCGCCGGAGAAATGGAAATGCCGATCACCGCCGAGACGAATCCCTTCACCCTGCTGGTCGTAGAGCACTACGTCTTTGGGTTTTTTGGCCAGCGCTTCGGAAACGATTTCGGAGGAAATCCGCACACGGTTTCCGTCAATGTCCGCGCCTGCGCCGGCAAGCAATTCGACTGCCTCCGGCAGATTCACCACAGCGCCGATCTCGCTCAGTATAGTCAGGGCGGTCCGGTGAATAACTTCGATTTCATCGTCGGACAATACACGAAATTGTTCGAGTTTCATTTCAACTTCTCCATTTGCGTCAGGTAATCAAATTCACTTCCAATGCGAGCAAAGAGATTATCATTCCCTGCCGACCTGTCAAGACGAAATAAGTACATGGGACAGTGGAAATTAATTTACTTAAATGATATTCTCAATTTAATAACCGGACATCAGTGCTCCGGCGGCGTTTTGAACGAGGTACATTATGACTCCCAAGCAGCGGCTATACGCAGCCATTGAAGGTCGCCGGCGCGACCGCGTCCCTGTTACGCCGATATTCATGGCATGGGCGGCGCACTACATCGGACGGACGTACCGCGATTTCTACCTGGACGGCGAGGTCTTCGCAGAGGCCCAACTGGCAGTTACGCGAGCGTTCAACGTCGATCAGATCAGCGCAATCAGCGACCCCTGGCGTGAGGCCTGTGCTTACGGGATGGAATTCGATTATCCCGAAGAAGGCGTCGGCATACCGACCCGGACGCTCATCGAAACACCCGACGACCTGGACCGGCTGAAACCCATAAACCTCGCCTCGGCCGAGCGTATAAAGCAGCGCATCGACAGCGTCGCGACCATGGCCGGGCAGGTCGGACAAACTCACAGCGTCCTCGGATGGGTCGAAGGCCCACTGGCGGAATACGCCGACCTGCGCGGCGTTCAGCAGACAATGATGGACCTCATCGACCAGCCTGAAATGTTCAGCCGCGCCGCCGAGGTCATCGTTCCGAACGCCATAGCCTTCGCCCGCGCCCAGATCGAAGCCGGTGCCGACATGATCGGCGTCGGCGACGCCGCAGCAAGCCTCATCGGACCTGAACTGTACGTAAAGCACGTCCTGCCATGGGAGCGGAAACTCTTCGCCGGTATCCACGCCGCCGGCGCGACGGTCAAACTGCACATCTGCGGGAACATCACCGGCATCATCGCCCACATGGCCGATAGCGGCGCTGACGTAATCGACGTGGACTGGATGGTCCCGCTGGCCGATGCCCGCCGAGCCGTCGGGGAAGAAATTACACTGTGCGGAAATTTCGACCCGACCGCCGTGCTGCTTCAGAGCGCCGCCGAAGACGTAGCCGAAGCCGCCCGGAAGTGCATCGCCGACGCCGGAGACCGCTTCATACTGATGGCCGGCTGCGAAGTGCCCCCCGGCACACCGGCCGAGAACATCCAAGCCTTCTGCCCCTGCGACGGCTGCCTCATCGCCGACGCCCTGAAACGCTGAACAGGAATCAAGCAGGGGTAGGCTGGGACGAAGTCCCACCTTAAGGGACTGACCGGAATACCGGATTACCGGATTACCAAGAGAACGGTCTGCTCGCTTGTTCCCAAGCCGACGGATAGCTATCCGTCGGCTTTGTTCCAATGACGCGGGTCGTAGCGAAGCGAAGACTCGCCGTGGCGAGGGGACATTTTCGGGCCGA
>DAOVLV010000335.1 GCA_030631085.1 Planctomycetales bacterium
ATTCCTCCGCCTGATCATGCCGCGAACAAGCAATCGGGTTGAACTATACACCGGACAGGCCGGTTTGTTCTACGCCTTTGGCCTGGAGCGGGAAATCGAAACCATTACCTCCCCGCGTGTGTCCCTCGCATCCGGCGGGTCGTTGATAATCGACCAGGCCGAGGCGTTGGTCGCAATCGACATCAACTCCGGACGGTTCCGCGATACAGACAATGCCGAAACAATGGCGTTTCGGATAAACAGCGAAGCCGCCCACGAAATTCCACGACAACTGCGACTCCGCGACCTCGGCGGCGTAATCGTCATCGACTTCATCGATATGATCAATGGAAAACACTGCCGGGAAATCGAAAAAATCCTCCGCGAAGAAACCAAGAAAGACCGCGCCAAAACAAAAATACTGCGAATGAGCCGGTTCGGTATCGTTGAAATGACCCGCCAGCGAATCAAACCGTCGCTGGCAAGCGCTATCTCGCGTCCATGTCCGCACTGCGGCGGGGTCGGGCGAATCAGGTCCGTCAAATCGCAAACGCTGGCGACATTACGCACGTTGCAACTCGCTGCAAGCGATGAATGCATCGTGAAAATCGAACTGACCGTAGCGACCACCGTGGCCGAACATCTCTTCAACCATCACCGAAATGACATTACAGAACTGGAAAAGGTTTCACAGACACAAATCCTCGTTCACGCCAACGCCGATCTGCCGGTCAGCGAAAGCCGACTGACATGTACCGATACACGAGGAGCAACGGTTCAATGTGAAGCGGATTCGTCCACCCCCGGTAAAATCGAAAAAGCGCCCACAAGGGAAATCACCCTCGCCGACCTGTCGGCATTCCAGAAACAACAACTTGAAGAAGCGACCGAAGCGCCAACCGACGAAACAAACGGCGATGAAGCCGATGTCCCGAAGAAAAAGAAAAAATCGCGCCGGCGACGACGAAAGAAAAAACCCACTACGGAACCCGATGAGACAGCCGCCGAGACAAAAGTCGAGGTGAAAGAAGAAGTAAAAGACAGCGAAAAAGAACCCGGCCCCGAGCAGGCAAAAACAAAAAAGAAACCACGACGAAGACGCCGAAGCAAAAAGAAAAAAACAACCCCCGAAAGCGAAAGTGCGGAATGAAGAATTTCCAATTTTCAATTTTCAATTGAAAAAGAAAAAGAGATAGCGGGATTACAGGGATTACTGGATTACAGGGATTTTTTTCTTTGGTTTCTTTTAGCAAACCCCAAATCCCTATAATCCAGTAATCCCTGTAATCCTGCTATTCTTCTTCTTTCTTTTTCTTCTTCTTTTTCAATTGGAAATCGGAAATTGGAAATCGGAAATTCTTTACGCTTTGCAATAGTCGATCAGGCGGGCGATTTCGTTGCGAAGTTCATGTCGCGGGACGATGCGGTCTATGAATCCGTGGTCGAGCAGGAATTCTGCCCGCTGGAAACCGGCGGGCAACTCGGTCTTGATGGTATTTGCGATGACGCGCCGGCCGGCGAATCCGATAAGGGCGTTCGGTTCGGCTATGATGATATCGCCGAGCATGGCGAATGAGGCAGTGGTTCCGCCTGTTGTCGGGTCTGCCAGGAGGGAGATAAACAGTCCCCCGGCTTCGTCGTATCGGGCCAGAGCGGCGCTGGTTTTGCCCATCTGCATAAGCGACAGCGCTCCTTCGTGCATCCTCGCCCCGCCGGAAGTGCCGACAATCACCAGGGGGACGCGCTCATCCGTGGCATGTTCTATCAGCAGCGTTATCTTCTCTCCGACAACCGACGCCATCGACCCCATCAGGAAATCCCCGTCCATCACGCCCAGCGCTACTCGCCGACCCTTGATGTAGGATATTCCGGTGATAACCGCGTCGGTCGATTGCGTCTTGTCCTGTTCGGCGCGAAGCCGCTGGACGTAAGTCTGCCCAAGCCACTTGAACGCCAACGGGTCATCTGGAGCAATATCGGCGAAGAGTTCCTCGAATGTATCGGGGTCGGTTAACTGACTGATACGTTTGGCTGCACCGACACGGAAATGCCACCCGCATTCCGGGCAGACTTCGAGGTTTTCGGCAACGACCTTGCGGTACAGCATCGTCTCGCACTCGCCGCAGCGCATCCAGAGTCCGTCGGGCATGTCGCGCTTCTTGCGGACTGGAGGGCCGTCCGGCATCGGAACGTATTGAAACGGTGTAAATGTGTCTTGATCAGCCATGGTTTCTCAAAATAAATCCGAATATCAAAATCCGAAATACGAAACAAATTCAAAATCCGAAATTCAAATGTTCAAAACATCATTCGCTCTTGCGCCATATAGGACCGAAAATGTTCATCATCTCATATACTGTTTTAAAAGTCATCTTTTAGCCGCAGAGCGGCGCCTTTCTTAGCCGCGGGCTTCAAGCCCGTGAAAAATGTCCGGTCCGAATCCAGCCCCGTAGGGGCGTCTTAATTTAATCACAACCTACTGCGACAACAGCACCAAGACGCCCCGCGGGGGCTTGAAAAAACACGCATCTCCAGCCCCGGGCTTGAAGCCCGGGGCTAAGAAAGACGCCGCTCTGCGGCTAAAAACTACTTTTCAGACAGACCCTGATGCTTCGAGTTCGTTTCTGATTTTGAGAATTCGGTCATTTGAATTTGTTTCGTATTTCGATATTCGTATTTCGTATTTTTATTTATCTGCTTTCTCTGTAACTGCAAGTCGCAGCGCCGTTATTGCTTCGGCGATGTCGCTGCTGCCGAAGATGTTTGCGCCTGCTACGAATACGTCCGCACCGACGGATGCGCAACAGGCAGCGGTGGCAGGATTAATCCCGCCATCGACCTGAAGGCGCTGCTCAGGCCTCAAGATGGATCGAATCCGCTCGATCTTCGGCAACTGATCTTCCATAAACTTCTGCCCACCATAGCCCGGCTCGACCGTCATTACCAATACCAGATCGACGTCCTGTATTATACCCTCAATCGCGCCGGCTGGGGTAGCGGGTTTTACGGATACGCCCACCCCAAGCCCTTGGCCTCGAAGCAAATCTATTACCTCTCGCGGCCTGTCGGCTGCCTCGATGTGGAAAGTAACCGAATCAGCACCGGCATCGGCGAACCGCTCGGCGAAATAAAGCGGGTCGGATACCATAATGTGCACGTCGAGCGGGCAATCGGTGAAAGCGCGGATGCTCTTGACGAACCCAGG
>DAOVLV010000330.1 GCA_030631085.1 Planctomycetales bacterium
CACGCCTGTCAGCGCCTCTCCGGTAAGGGTTTCGGGTCTTGCCTTTCCGGCGACCGGCGTTCCGGGTCTGCCCGCAAGACGCGGGCCTTGGGTGAAAATGCTTCGCAGCAGCGTCATCACGCTGATGGCGTCGGAGTTGACAAGGTGAATCATCTTGAGTTTGACGCCTGCCGCTATCGGCATGGTGTCCAGGAGTGCGATAATCTCGCCCATCGCCTTGATATTGTCCGGGGTCGAAGAGACGATCAGGCTGTTGGAGCCGCTTTGTCCCCTTCGGGCGGGGTCGGAACTGATCTTGATTGGTTTGGACAGGTCCAGCGGGGGCAATGCTTCAGCGCCCTTGCGCATACGGAGGAGGCGAACCTGCTCCTGAAGCGCCCGGGCCTCGGGCGTGCGAACCCTTACGGTTCCGGGGGTGAGTATGTTGCTCAGCACTGCCGCCAAGGCAGGGGCCTCGGCGTTGGTCAGCGGGAAAATCGCGACATCGGCCGTCTTGAAAGGCGTGGCTTTGTCGAGGAGATTGATGATCCGCTCGATCTCGTCCATCACAGGCGCTTGAGTGGTAACGATAATCGCGTTGGCGCGCTGGTCGGCGCTTATGTTAATCGGCTGACCCGGACGGGCCTGCTGGAGCGGACGGATCATCTGGCGGAGCAACGGAAGAATCTTCGTCGCGCCGGTGTTGGTCAGGCGGAAGAGGCGAAATTGCATCTTTCCGGCGATTTTGACGTCGTCCAGTTGTTTTATCAGCGAGGCGACCTCGTCCATCTTCTCCTTGGTAGCCGTTACGACGACGGCATTGCTTCCCGACATCGGAACGACCGAAACGACATCTCCGGGACGACCACGTCTGGCGGCTGTTCGATACATCCTGTTCAGCGCCGCCGCCACTCGATTATTGGCGGCATTGTTCAGCGGGAAAATCTTCACCAGGCGTTTGACCCCGGCGGCGGCTTCGTCGAGCGAGACGATGATCTTGCGGATTGTCTCCCAGTCCTCGTCCGAAGCGCTCACCAGCAGCGCCCGCTGACCGGGAAGGGCCGTTGCGTGCGGCGATGAACCTTTGCGGGGATTCGTCCTCCTGTTGTCGGGTTTAGACCGTCCTCGACGACTGGGCGCAGCACCATTAGCACTACCGCCGAAAATCTGCTCAATGGCTTTGAGAACGTCCTCAGGCTCGGCGTTCTGCAACTGGATCAGGTGAAAGTTGGGACGGGTCGGGCTTGTCTTGTCGATCCGCTTGACCATTTCCGTGATTTTTTCGATGTCTTTTTCCAGCCCGGAAATCATCAGCGTATTTGTGGCCTGGTCAAACGCGACGGTTGGACGGACCTGGTTTCGCCCTCTACCCCACGATCGGAGCATCTGCCGGAGCGATGTAACCACGTTGGATGCGTCGGCGCGTTCCAGTCGGATAGTAACGAAGGCGGGTTCGGCCCGTGGCGTCTGGTCGAGTTGGGTGATGAGTTCGGCGATTCGTTTGTGCTGGTCCTGTCCGGCCCGGACGACGATGGCGTTACCGGATCTGTCGGCGGCGATCCTGATACCCGCCGCGGCGGGTTGTCCTCTGGCGGATTTTGCCAGCGTCGCCGTCAGCGCCCTGGCTACCGAGCGGGCGTCGGTGTGGTCCAGGCGATAGACTTTTACGACGGTTGCGCGGGCGACTTCGACGGTATCGAGTTCGGTTATGACCTTTTCAATCAGGGGCATTTCGTCGGCGCGGGCCGATACTATCACTATCCGCCGACGTTCGTTCGCCGTTACGACCATGCCCTTGTCGGCGGTGAGTCCCCTGCGACCGGGACGCCGTACCGCGGCCCGCTTACCGGCGAAGAGTTGACTTACGGCTTCGGCCACTTCCGTTACGTCGGCGTTTTTGACTTTAAATATTCTCACCTCCGTCGCGCCGACTGCCGGGGCCTGGTCAAGTTCCTCAATCAACCTTGCGGCAAGTTCCATCGCTTCGGTCGGGGCAGCGACGATTACCGAGTTGGTCGTTTTGTTGGACGATATTGTTACTCCCGACGAGGTGTCCACTCCGCCGGCGCCACCGGCCTTTTGTATCTCCAGAAGCCGACGACTGAATTCTTGCCCGCGTGCGTTTTTCGCAGATTTTGCCGTCGGGCCGGACAGTCCGAAAAGTTCGCGCAGATTGGCGGCGACCTCGACGGCGTCGGTGTTCTTCAGGGCGAAGATCTTGACGATCGAAACGACCTTCGCCGGGGTGTCCAGTTGCTTGATGAGCGTTTCGATTAGATCCATTTCCACCCGCTTCGCGCGGACGATGATACTGCGTGTCCGAACGTCCGCGACGATAGTGGCGACGGATTTGGTCGGAGCCGGCGCTGGCTGGGTTTTCTTGTCCTTCTTTTTTGTCGGGCGAGGCGCCCGGGCGGCGGATTTCGGGTTCACAAGTGCATTGAGCGTCTTGACGATGAAGACGGGATCGGCGTTTTTGACCTTGAAAACTCTCATCTCCGCCTCGCCGGTCGATGCGTTAATCGTCAGGTTCCAGATCAGCAATTCGATGTTGTCCAGTTCCGCTCGTGATGCCGAAATTATCAGCGAATTGGAGGCCTTATCTACGGCAATAATGACCGGAGGTTTCGGCGAAGTTTTATCCTTTGCTTTGAGAGGTTTTTCCGTCGGCGTTTTTCCGGGCTGAGTCGCTGGTTCGGTTGCCGGTTCGACTTTGCCTGTCCCGAGTGAAGTCGAGGGGCTCACCACAGGCGGTTCGACTTTACCGATTGCAGGCGGATCGGCCGGCGCTTCGAGCATAAAAAGGTCTTTAGAGTTGCCTCCGGTCGAGCGTTTCGGCAACTTGTCGGTGATTTTCACTTCGTTTCCGCTGACCTGCTCATAGACGCTTTTGAGAATTTCGGCCATTCTTTCTGCCCGGATTTCAGGCCAGAGCGGGATAACGCGAACCTGGATGTAATTTTCTTTGGCGGCTTCGTCGGCCTTGGCGATGATTGTCTCGATGGTTTTAAGGTCGGCTTCTTTGGCGACGATGGTCAGCCCGTTACCCAGCGTGTCTGCCTCGATGAGAGGCTGATCGGACCTTCTGCGGTCGGCGAACATCGCGTCGATTCTCCCTGCCAGTTTGAACGCATCGGCGTGCAGCAGCGGGACGTACTGCATCTGTCGCATCGCGACGTTTTCTTTCACGTCCAACTGTTTCAGGAGCGACTCGACCACCGTGAAATTGGCGACGCTTGTCGAGACGATAAGCGAACCGGTCCGCTCGTCG
>DAOVLV010000421.1 GCA_030631085.1 Planctomycetales bacterium
ACCGCGAGCAGGAGCAGGAAGCCAACATGGTGGTCTCGCACCTCGCCGGGCAGTTCAACATCCAGGGACCAGCCTTCAACATCCTGACCGCCTGCGCCGCCAGCACGCAGGCCATCGGCGAGGCGACGATGATCATCCGCCGGGGCGATGCCGACGTAATGATGACCGGCGGGGCACACAGCATGATCCACCCTTACGGGGTAACCGGCTTCAACCGCCTCAACGCCCTATCGAGACGCAACGATGAAATAGAAACATCCTCGCGTCCGTTCGACCTCACCCGCGACGGGTTCGTCCTCGGCGAAGGCGCGGGAATCCTGATACTGGAAGAATACGAATCCGCTCGCCGGCGCGGGGCGAAAATACTGGCGGAAATCATCGGCTTCGGCTCCAGCGCCGACGCCTTCCGCATCACCGATCAGGACCCGGACGGTAGCGGCGCTGCCGCAGGTATGCGGGCAGCCATGGAAGACGCCGATGTAACTATCGAGCAGATAGACTACATCTCCGCACACGGAACCAGTACTCCGCAGAACGACTCGGTCGAAACGCGAGCGATAAAGGTCGTTTTCGGCGACCTGGCGAAAAAAGTGCCGATTTCGTCGGTCAAAGGTTCCGCCGGTCATCTCATCGCCGCAGCCGGCGTAACTGAACTGATTACCTGCGTTCTGGCTTTGCGCGACCAGGTTCTTCCTCCGACGATGAACCTCAACACGCCCGACCCGGACTGCGACCTCGACTACATCCCCAACAAATCCCGAAAGGCCGACGTGCAAACCATAATGAGCAACTCCTTCGGCTTCGGCGGACAAAACGACACACTGATCATCAAAAGATAGGGCATAGGGCATAGGGCGTAGGGAATATTGAATATCGAACAAGGAATTATGAATGACGAAGTAAAAAGAGTCTTTCAAAGACGTTTCGTTTCTTTACTTCGAAATTCGACATTCTCTGTTCATTATTCAATATTCAATTTTTTCTATTTTCCCCTATACCCTACGCCCTATGCCCTACGCCCTATAAAGTTGACATTTATCATTTAACGTTTAGCATTAAGGGCAATGGAATTATTGTGGCAATTTATTACGCGTCACTGGGCGGCTCTGGCAATCGCTACGACGTGCCTGAGCCTGCTTACGTTCGCGCTTTTAATGCTGACCAAGTACATCCGCATCTGTCTGAACATCTTCACCGACACCCCCCTTCCGCTGTCCATTGACGCGAGGGATTTTCAGGTAATCCAGGGCGAGGAGGTCCGCTTCCGCAGTTTCGACGGCGTAAGCCTCCGGGGCATGTGGCTTCGGACGCCGAACAACTCAGGACAAAAGCCTGCGACCAAGGGGGGAACCATCGTCTTCTGCCACGAGTTCGGCTCCGATATGTACAGCTGCGCCCGATACGCACGCCCACTCCTCGAAACCGGTTTCGACATTTTCACTTTCGATTATCGCGGGCACGGCGACAGCAGCCGATCCAAAAACTACCGTCCGCTCCAGTGGCCTTCGGATAGGGAACTGAAAGACACTCTCGGAGCATGCGCCTACGTGGAGGATACGCTTTCGGCTGCAGGCGAACCGACGCGAATCGGCGCATTCGGTATCAGCCGGGGAGCAAGCGCTGCCATTATGGCGGCAAGTTCGGACCAGAATATATCGTGTATCATGTGCGACGGAGCCTTCAGCACCGCCGAGACGCTCGTAACACTTATGAAGCGGTGGGCGTCTATCTTCGCAAGAGTAAAACTGGTCTATCAGAACCACCCCGACGCATTCTGGAAATTCCTCAATTGGTGCATGATGCGATTCGCCCAGCCAAGGCTTGGAAGGCGATTTCCATCTGTTCGCAAGGCGCTGGAGAATATGATTGCACGCCCGATAATGTTCATCCATGGCCAGCGGGACAGCTACATCCGATCCGACCAGGCCGAACTGCTTTATCATTCAGCCGGTCAACCCAAGTACCTCTGGATCGTCCCGAAAGCAAAGCATAATCAGTCCGTTACGACCGCGTCGGAGGAATACGCCGCAAGGACGACCGCTTTTTTCCTCAAACATCTGGCTGACGAAAACATCGGCGTCGAAAAGATCACCGGAAGGTCATTCCACGCCGATAAGCCCGGC
>DAOVLV010000190.1 GCA_030631085.1 Planctomycetales bacterium
ATTGTAGGCGCAGTCAATCATCATGGTTTCGATAGCACCCATGGGTGTGGTTTCGTGGCGAACATCAAAGACGGCCGGCGAACCACCGTAGAGAATAGGCGTGCCGGGATTGGCGAGCTGGATGATGACAACGCCACTCAGAGTTTCGGCGGTATGTTGCACGAGTGTTCCGACAAGAGTGACCGGAGCCATGAACCCGGACAACGGCATAGCGATAAATTCTACAGGGATAAAATACCGGGCGCAATCCAGCAAGTTCTGCGAGGTGATATCGCTCCATTTCAGAGGGGAGGTAGGGCAGCAGGAGAAAATGGTAAGAGGTTTTTCTTTGAGAGCTTTCAAGGATTGTCGAATAGCAAGTTGAAAATCTTTCATTACGTTAAACGATTCGATTGTAAAGGCGCCGGTAACAACGGGCTTCCTGCCGTAAAGAAGGCTGAGAAAGAGGCGATAGCTGTCGGAAATTCTTTCAGGTACGTCTGCAGGTATCAAAGCGGTACTCGCCGAGGCGATATGAGGGAGTTGTTCAACTACTTTCACAAAGTTAATATAATCGTCGGTGAGGGGCTTGCGCATTTTCTTTGCTTGCGGATCCAGGATGTTCAGAGCGGTTGAGCCGGGCGTAAAATAGACATTGTGACCGGAGAAATCGTGGGTCTGTTTTCCGGTGACATCGTAAAGCCCGAACGATTCAGGAGCGGTTTTCAGGGCTTTGTCGATGATATCATTAGTGAGAACTGCATGATGTTCTTTTGTGTCAATCTAGCAGCCGCAGTCCGAGAGCATGGTCAGAACCGTTTGGTTGTGAATCTCGATTCCGAGCGTACACAGTATGTCAGTTGCTTCGAAAATAATCTTTTCGATAAGTTCGTCAGTCAGGAATCTAATAGTTGGTCTCATCGCAATGTCCTTTCAATAGTTTTTACCGGACATTTCCATATACCACACCTTAGCAACACTACCAAGACTCTGAATTTCATCTACATACCACATATAGTCTGAAACTACAACTGTTCTGAATTTTTTTGGGGGATTTCAATGCCCTGGCTGCTTAAGAGACAGATATTTCCTAATGAAAACCGTTGTCCCCCGAAAAACTCCGCTCTACTTGTCATTGAAGGACTTACGTAAACTCGCTGCATCCGGCTAATTGTATTATCTTGGCGGCATGAATACCATACGGCTGCAACTTGTAGTGAACTGACGTTTTTCGACCACAGAATCAGTCATTTTCAGAAAATAGTTGACATTTTTTGGGTGGGAATATATAATTCAATTATAAACAACATTGTTCAGCAGGCTTGAGAGAGAACGACGTAGGCAACTAAGGGAAGGAATACTTAAATGCGAGGACTGGCCCTTATACTTCCAACCGATACTCAAAGACACTCTTATCTTATGATCAGCGTTGCCTCATTTACGCCCATCAGAAAACGACTCTAAAAAAAATTGGGAGAACCATTATGAAACGAAAACTTTTTGCTTTCTGCGTGTCTCTTCTATTGATCTCGCAATGTGGCATAGTTTTAGGGCAAAGCTCCAACAACACGAACTCTGCTGTGCCCTTGAGTAAGTCTTTTGAAGACTGGGCAGACCGACTGACCGAGGAGCTCGTTGGCGAAGTACGGTTGAGATCTCTTGGGCCGACTCTCAAGCCTGGCCGGGTCGCCGACATTACCGTCGACCCGCGGAACCGCAGCGTCTGGTATCTCGCAAATGCATCCAGCGGTCTTTGGAAAACCACGAATCGCGGGAACAACTGGCAGCCAATTTTTGACGAAGGTGGTTCTTACTCCCTGGGCTGCGTGACGATCGATTCGAGTAATTCAGAGGTTGTTTGGCTCGGGACCGGTGAGAACTCGTCCAATCGGAGCGTCGGTTACGGCGACGGAATCTACAAGAGCACCGATGGCGGCCAAACCTGGAAGCACATGGGATTGCGCAATTCGCAACACATTGGCAAGATTCTTATTGATCCACGCGATTCGGATGTAGTGCTCGTTGCTGCCGAAGGTCCGCTCTGGTCACCAGGAGGTGAGCGCGGATTGTTTAAAACGACCGACGGCGGCCAGACTTGGGAAGCCGTGCTTGAGGTCAGTGAGAACACAGGAATCACCGACATTGTGTTCGATCCGCGGGATCCCGACGTGATCTATGCTGCTTCCTACCAACGACGGCGGCATGTTGGTCTTTTAATAGGTGGAGGACCCGAGTCAGCGGTTTACAAATCGGCGGATGGCGGCGAGACCTGGAAGAAGTTGACCAACGGTCTCCCGACGGTTGATATCGGCCGCATTGCCCTGGCCGTATCACCTCAGAATCCCAACGTGGTTTATGCCTTGATTGAGGCTGCCGGGAGCGAGAGTGGTTTCTTCCGCTCAGCGGACCGTGGTAACACATGGGTTCGACAAAGCAACTACCGAGTTGTCGACCCGCAGTACTACGGAGAAATCTATGCCGACCCGCATCAGTTTGATAGGGTCTATGCGGTAGACGTCAGGGTTCAAGTTACTGAAGACGGTGGTAAACATTTTCGGCCAACGTCGTGGCGGATGCATGTGGACAGTCACGCCATGGCCTTCGACCCCACGGACGTGAACCACTTGCTCGTGGGTAACGACGGCGGGCTTTACGAATCGTACGACCACGGACGCACCTGGCGCCATTTCACCAATCTCCCGACATCGCAGTTTTATCGCGTAGCGGTCGACAACGCTCTGCCCTTTTACAACGTGTATGGCGGCACGCAGGACAACGGTTCGATGGGAGGCCCCTCACGCACGGTGAATCGTGTTGGCATCCGAACCAGCGACTGGATCCAGACGGGTGGCGGCGACGGCATGCAATCGCGCATCGATCCTGAAGATCCGACTATCGTTTACACCATGTCACAGAACGGAGCGATCACCCGGCTCAATAAGCGCACCGGCGCCGGCGTGAGTATTCGGCCCCCACGCGAACAGAGCGGGCCGCGTGTCCGCTGGCATTGGGATACACCGTTCATCATCAGTCCCCATTCGCCTGCTCGGCTGTATCTGGCGGGAAGCCGCCTGTACCGTAGCGATGATCGGGGCGACAACTGGCGGTCCGTCAGTGGCGATATAACTCGCCAGCTCGATCGCGACAGCATACCCGTTATGGGGCGCATCTGGGGAAATGACGCCGTCCAGAAGAATCGCTTTACGACGGCTCTCAGCGTGAGTTCTGCTTTAGCAGAATCACCGCTTCAAGAAGGTCTCCTCTACATCGGCACCGATGACGGGCTGGTGCAGGTCTCCGAAGATGGCGGAGAAAACTGGCAAAAGATAGAACAGTTTCCGGGCATACCCGATTTGACCTACGTTTCTGATCTATGCGCCTCGCAACATGACGTCAACACGCTCTACGTGGCCTTCAACAATTACCAGCAGGGCGATTTCAAACCGTACCTGTTGAAGAGTAACGATCGAGGAAAAAGCTGGACATCAATTGCTGGAAACCTCCCCGATAGGCATGTTGTTTGGTCGATCGTTGAGGACCATGTGAACAAGGATTTGCTTTTCGTCGGCACGGAGTTCGGACTCTTTTTCACCGTTGATGGCGGCCGGCACTGGGTCCAACTGCGAAACGGAGCGCCGACGGTTGTCTTCCGCGATCTGGAAATACAGCGCCGTGAGCATGATCTTGTCGCGGCAACCTTTGGCCGGGGGTTCTATGTTCTCGACGATTACACCGCGCTGCGTTACCTCACTTCCGAGACATTTACTCACGAAGGTTTGCTGTTCCCACCTCGTGACGCACATGTATATCACGAACTGGGTTACGTCGCCGCTGTGTTCGGCAATTTCACAACGCCAAACCCGCCGTTTGGTGCCATGCTTGCTTACTATTTGCGCGAGGGACTCCCACAGGGCGATGGTTATAGAATCGTGCTCACGATAATGGGTGCCAATAGAGAATCGATTCGGCAAATCACAGGTCCAACGACGGCGGGGCTGCATCGCGTTGTTTGGGATTTGCGAGGTGCGCCACAATCGGTGGAGAGAAAACGTGACCGCAAGAATCAACGCGCGCCTCGGGACAGGCAACGTCGCCGTGGTCGCCAATCCGGCCCACTGGTAAAACCCGGCAAGTACACGATTACCTTGACTAAGGTAGTCGATGGCGAAGAGACCGTACTCGGCGAACCGCAAACGATCGAAGTCAAACCGCTGTCCGCAACATCTTCGTCGAATAGTCGCTAAGAAGAACGACTTTACCATAGATTTGCCACCTATCCAGGCATCATGTATGTACGACCCAACTGTGGCTTGTCGCCGACAGAGCGGACGCGTGATTATCCACAACCGATAGAACAGAGAACAGAGGATATTAAAAATTAAATATGGATACATACGCTTTTTACAGGCGTATCAAAATGCAAAATTAAGTCCGCAGGACGCCTTACGGCGGCAGCAGTGAACAGTGACGCCAGCCGGTCCCGCTGGACAGTATGTCGCCGTGGCTGATTCAGGCAACAATTGCCGTCGAGGACGAGCGATTCTATAGTCATTTTGGGGTTGACCTCTTGGCGGTAAAGCGGCATAGAACATCGCAGTCAGGCGAATCGTTTCGGGCGCCAGCACGCTGAATATGCAGTTGTGCAGGATGATGGACAATCGACCACGGACGCTGTGAGCAAAGCTTGTCGAGTCGTTCAGGGCAATCCAGTTAGACCGGCTTATGAGAAAAGATGAGATTATCGAACTTTATCTGAATGTGGCACCGTACGGCGGCAATCTTCGAGGAGTGGAAGCGGCATCGTTAGCGTATTTTGGCAAGCATGCGAAGGACCTGTCGCTGGGCGAGGCTGCCCTCATAGCCGGCCTGCCCCAGTCGCCAAGTAGGTACCGACCCAAAAGGACAGTCATCAAGCGTTAGCTTCGCCGTCGAACAGAGAACAGAGAACAGAGAATCTGACTTCTGACATCTGACTTCTGACATCTGACTTCTGACATCTGACTTCTGACATCTGACTTCTGACATCTGACTTCTCGGTTGTGCCAAGCCCCTCGGTTTGCTTCGCAC
>DAOVLV010000288.1 GCA_030631085.1 Planctomycetales bacterium
ACAGTGGGGTGCCGATGGGGAAGACCTTTCCCTTCTCGCCGATCCTGATAGGAGGGGTGATGTCCAGTCTGGCGAGACCTACCTTGAGTGGAGTTTCCATCAGAGATTTTTCCTTTCCTCTTGCTTCAGTATCCAAACCATATCCGCACAATTCCCGTCGGCGTTTTTTCTCGTCCCGTCGGTCAGGCATCAGGATCTCGGTTTTTCGTCCACGCGGGCGCCGTCTTCGCCGACGGACCGGTCGTTATCCTTTCCGGGCCCAGGCGGCTTGTCCGGCGGCACATCGCCCGTCGAGTCCGGCGGCAGGGACAATTCGGCGTTGATAACGGCCGTCCACGCTATTTTATCGCCAAGCCGCTGACGGTATCGCGTCAATAGCGGGAAAAGCAGCGGAAAGATCATCACCAGTCCGAGGATTTCAATGGCTTTCGATACGTTTCGCAACGCCAGTTCCCGCGTCGAAGGTTTTCGGCCTTTGTCGGCGACGACCCTGAGACGCAATATCATCTTTCCGACGGTCGCGCCGAAGCGATATTCCATCACGAAACAGTACGCCGGATAAACGACCAGAAACCCCCAAAAAGCATAAAGAAACCTGGTTGTAGAAGCAGTCTGCCTCGCCTGCTCGAAGAGTTGCTCGACGGTTGTGATAGTGGTAGCGTCAAGCCCCTTCGCACCGATGGCCGTTGCGATGAAAAGGAACGGGAGGGCGTCAACACACGCAGCAGCAAAACGCCGGGTGAGTTTCGCAGGCGCTATCGTCGCGGGAAGCGAGAACGGCATGGTTCTGAGAGTCTGGCCAGGCCAGAACATCAACACGACAATCGCACCGAAAACGACCATGAAAAATATGTTCTGCATCCGTTCGATCTGTTCCTGCTCATCGGCCCACGTAAAGGCGTTCATCAGGCTTTCGCCGCCCGCCTGACCGTCGGGATCGCACGTGGTGAACAGCCACTTTTTGTCAGTTTTCCACATCAGTGCAGCTTTACCCGCGAACCTTGCAATGACCGGCGGAGCATCGGCAGGCCAGGTGAGGTTTTCCGAGTCCCGTTTGACAGGCTGGGTTGGTTGCCATTTGTTTGACGCGAACCGGGCGAGATTCACCGCGCCGGCGCCGGCATCAAACGTCGCCAGCACAAGGGCGTCCTCGATAATCATCATCCCCAGAGGTTTGCTACCGGCCGGCGCATCGGGTAAATCAACTTCTCGCCATTTACCCTCATCGAATACCGCAATCGCCTCTTTGGGGTGTTCTGCCAGAACGTAGATCGTGTTTTTATGAACGGCCACATGAGCACGAGTCGCGGATTTTATAAGTTCGTTCGGTACGACGGCGACCTGCCGCCATTTCTGCGAGGTGTATTGCAGCAGGGCCAGTTCGCCGAATTTCGCCGCTTGCGTACTGACAATAGGTACAGATGGTCGCGTTCGCGGACGTCGTCCGATTGGTCGGGCAACCAGCACTATCACGGCGTTGTTGCCGTCTCCAGCCGGGGCGGAAGCGAGAATTTGAGCGTCTTTTCCGAAAAGGTCGTCGGGCGGTTTTATTCCCGGCTGACCTTGCGAGCGATGCGGGAAATATCGCATGTTCTCGCCGTCGGAGAAGAAGACCACCAGGCTTGCTCCGTCAGACGCCGCAGCCACGATGCTTCCAGTCCGGTCGGTCCCGACGGGCTTCCATTTCGCTTTATCGTCGATTTGTCTCGCCGCCAGTTTGTATTCAGCCCCGCCTTTATCGAAGAGAATCACCCACGCCGTCTCCGCGCCGCCGACGAGCATACAAGACTGGGAGGCCTGCTCATCGGCCACCAGGGCGCGCGGCGACGACACAAGGGTCAGCGTCAGAACAATAGCGGCAACGATTTTTTGTGTATGGGTTCTCATTTGTTCTCGCAGTTTGCATCCACCTGTGTCGGGTTTGTAATACCCGTCGGAAGGTGCGACCAGAAATCAAAGACCTTCCTACTGGGAAGAGCCTTTGTCGTGGTCATTTCCGTCAGTCTCATGTGCAGCGAACTCGCCGTCTGGACGTTCTTTATTGCAGGGAAGGTTATGCGAATGTCCGTCGGCATTATTGGCCCCTCATCCTCCTCATCCTCGCCGTCGCTGTCGGTGGCGACGGCGATGGGTTTATAGTCAGCAACTTTGGCGACCACGCGACACAACCCGTCGGCGTCGTAAAGTTTGATTTGATAAGGCCTGTGCGGCTTGGTGTCGGACCAGCGGAAATATACTTCGCGCCAGATTTTGAGGTGTCCGCTGATTGGCTGGGGCTTGAGGTAGCGAACGACGTAAGCACAGTCGCCGGGGGTGTTCTGAAGCGTCATAACGACGGCGGGCATTGCCCCTGCCTGAACCGCCGGAAGTTCTGTTACGCCAAGGATTTCGAGAAGTTGCAGCGGGTCGAGTGGGATGGCCTTCACGCCCGGCGCGCCGGCGAATTTCGTCCTTCCGAACCACGCCCCGCCCCGATTACCGAGGTTGCCCCAGAAGTAATACAGCCCGCTGGCAGAATCGGTCCCAATGCGGAACAATTCGGCTATCTCTTTCCCGATAATGACGAAATCTACCGGCTCGGACGGATTGTCGCCTTTGTCCAGAAGCAAAATCGCATTGCCCGACGCCAGTGGCGATGTAGAACCCCACGAGAAGCTCCAGCCTTTCTCGTCGCTGAAGGTAACGCGAATCCTCGCCCGCGCCCAAAGCTTCGGAACCCGCGAAGCATTGGCGTTGTATTCAGCCACCAGCGTTTCGGTCGAAACGAATTTTTCCGGACAAGGTTGACACCCACCCAGAAAAATCAAACCTGCAATAGACAACAGCGTTATACGTCGATTCATGTCTCCACCTCGAAAAGCGATCCCAGTTGTGCGCCGACTTCAGCGATATGTTCTTCATCCAGTTCCGGGCGGATTACCTTCACAGGCGATTGTTCTTTTCTGAAGTGCATCGTCCAGACCTCGTGGCCTTCTTCGTTATCGCTGCCGTCGTAAATCAGCAGTTTCTTGCGCATCAGCATCAGCGCAAGGACGAAGCGAAAGTTGATTTTCGCCGGCTCGTCGTGGCCGTCAAGTTTCTCGAAAAACTCGACAAGGATGTTATTGTTGATAACCGGTTTTTTCGGTTCGTCGGGTTTTGGTATCCGGCTTTGCCAGATGGAAAATGCCTGGTCCGCATCATCGGGGCGACCTTCCCAGCAGGGTTTGCAGAAATCGTTCCGTCGAAAACCTTCAGCCGTATCGAATAGTGCAACGATGAAGTCTTCTTCGACAGCCAGTTCTCGCTCGCACGCCGAGCAAACGCCGGAAGATTTCGCTATGTCGTATTCTCTAGCCATAACTGACAGATTGAACCACAAAGGACACAAAGAACACAAAGAGAGTAAAAAAAACAAATTATTTTTTCTTCTGTTCTTTGTGTCCTTTGTGATCTTTGTGGTTCATTTTTTTAGACATATTCTGACACGATTTTTTCTACGGCCTGTCGCAGTTCCGCCGCCCGTTTGCAATCGCGCGATGATGCTTCTCGCAGGTCATCGGCGGCGGATTTGTCGGTCAGGCCGGCGGCGTTGACGCGAACATTATAATCGCTAAGCCGGACGACCGCTTCAGCCAGAATCGCCGCAGCCGAAAGGTCGGTCAACAGGTACTTATTGCAATGCTCGCCGAGGGCGATAAGGCTCTCCATAACC
>DAOVLV010000094.1 GCA_030631085.1 Planctomycetales bacterium
AAGCGAGACGACCAGCGAGCCAAAATCGTGAACAGCCCCGATGAAAATCGATCCGAACAACACCCACAGCAGCGCCGGCAGCCAGCCCCAGAAAACCGCTATCGCCGGTCCGACAATCGGGCCTGTGCCCGCGATGGAAGTAAAGTGGTGGCCGAAGATAACTCCCTTGCGCGTGGGGACGTAATCAACACCGTCGGCCAGTTCCTTGCTGGGGACTTTTGCATCGCGGTCAAGCCGGAATATCTTCTTCGCCAGCCATCGGCCATAGGTGTTGTAGGCGATGATAAACCCGACGAAACTTCCGATAGCGATAAGCAATGTACTCATGACGAAACTCCTGTCGGTGGCACAGGTTGAAAACCTGCGCCACCTGTACCGGCGCATCTTACGCATCGTCGGCGTCGGCGTCCAGTGGGCTTATAGGTGCGGTGTTGTTTGAATGTAGCATGGGCGTCTCGCCCATGTTCCGTAGATTCCCCAGTTTCTGCAAAACACGGGCGAGACGCCCGTGCTACGAACCACAACGCAACCGTCTCACTTGGCGGACATATGACTGGCGATAGCCGGGACGGTTCGCTAGCCTGTGGGGGTTATGGAAATTCAGTACATATCGCTTGTTGCGACGGGAGCGGCTGCCGGGATGCTCGGCGGAATGCTGGGCATCGGCGGGTCGTGCATTATGATCCCGGCAATGGTGTTAATCCTGGGAACCTACAATGCAGCCGGGGTTGATCAGATACACCAGTACATGGCTGCGGCAATGATCGTGAATTTTCTGCTGGCGATTCCGTCGGTCCTCGCCCACCATCGGAACCGGGCGGTCTGGCCAAAGGTTCTGATACCGCTTGCGGGCGGAGCGTTGTTTGGAATCATCGTCGGCGTTCAGATAAGTTACCTCTTCAGCAATACCGCGGCTGAATACCTTCGCTGGACGCTGGGGGTATTCTTTTTGTATGTAGCGGGCCAAAACGCCTGGCGGCTATACCATGCCCGACGGGTCGAAGGACTTCCCAGGCAGCAGGTTGAGGCGATGCCGATTTGGCGGAAACTCATCGTCGGCGTTCCGATGGGTTTTTCAGCGGGGCTGCTGGGTCTTGGCGGCGGGACGCTGGCCGTGCCCGCACAGCAGACGATTTTGAGAATGCCGCTTCGTAATTCCATTGCCACGTCGGCAGCCACGATTGCCGCGATTGCCTGGCTTGGCGCAATCCTCAAGAATGTCCAATTGGGTGATAACGGCACGGTCGGGCGGTCTCTGGTGCTTGTGGCGTGCCTCGCGCCGCCGGCGATGATCGTAGCCTGGTTCGGCGGGCACCTGACACACAAATTGCCGCTGCGGGTAGTGCGCGTAGTATTCATGACGCTAATGATCGCCTCGGCAGCAAAAATGTTCGGCTGGGTATAACCTTTATGAACGACCGACAACAGAAACATTCCGAGCACGGAACCAAGGCCGCAATCTACAACGACAAAAACCCGGACCGAAACCAAAGAAAAAACGATGAATTAAGTAAGGCATCCCCAAAACTCCCGGAACGCCGGAACTCAAAATCTTTGCAGAACCACCATCGTCAAATCGTCAGGATGGTCAGTTGCTTCGACGAAGCAATTCACGTCTCCTCGAACACTGGCGATCATTTCCGCACCTGGTAAATTACAGTGTCGCAACAGAGATTCCTTGAGTCTTTGAATACCAAACATTTCACCCTGCCTGTTGAATGTTTCGTAAAATCCATCGCTGACCAAGACAAGTAAATCGCCGATGTTGAATTGCTGCTTAAGATTGCCGTTGCCGGGTTTGGGTACCAGCGAGATTCCCAAGGGAGGAACAGTAGGGCGAATTTCGCTGAATCGTTCGGCAGACCGATCAAAGAACAGTATCGGACCTTGCCCCGCTGATGCAAAGGTAAGCATGTTCGTCGTTGTATCCAGCACGCCCACAAAGCACGTTACAAACATATCCTCAATAAGATCAACGCTAAGAATCTGGTCCGCCTCGTAAAGGATCAATGACGGGCATGTAAACCCGCGACTGATCGCTCGCAACAAGGCGCGTGTCTCGGCGATCACAAGTGCAGGTCCCATTCCGTGTCCACTGGCGTCGCCTAGTGTAATCATCCACTGTCCGTCGGACAGGGGCACGAAATCATACGTGTCGCCGCCGGTATGGTTGGCCGGATGGCTCCATCCAACCAACTCGAATCTATCTACTACTGGTGGGGTCTGTGGAAGCAATCCACGCTGAATACGCGAGGCCAGTTCCATTTCACGGTCCAGGTGTTGTTGTTTTCGCTCAGTGTCAAGGCGGTCCATGACCATAGCAGTGCTTAAAATAACCGCTACAAAGACGGCAGTTATCGGAATTATGGTAATCCCTGCCCAATTTGCACCACCCAAGAAAGCATCAAGAAGGCCACCCACGCCGCCAATGACAAAACTCAGGCGAAATGCCCCGATGCGCTTGAAAAAGTGATTGACGGTTTCCCTCGCCTGACTGACAGGGCGATAGAGCAAAACCAGCATAATTGTCAAAACCGTCAGCCAGATACCAATGTATAACAGCACCAACGGGCCAAAATGTGGAAACCATGGCACCGCGCAGACCCAACTGCTTTGTGATGACAACGGTTCGGTACGCTGCTGTAAAAACCACTTTGACCAGACAAAGGGAGTCGGCAATATCAACAGGGCGTACACCAGCCAAATGTGTCGAGACAGGAAATTCCGCATGTTGCGATATCTCAGAACGAAGTGCATCTGAAAGGCCAGCGTAAACAGGCCGACAGCGTACATGGCGCGGGTACAGGAGAGGCTAGCCTCACCTGCTCCGGAAATTGCGTAAGAGTTGGTTCCGGTTGGAACTACGTTATCAACCAGGAAAGTCAAAAGGCAGATTATTGTGAAACAAGTAATGATGAAGGCTGCGAGAAGGTCCAAAATCTGCCGCCCGAACTTCCAATAGAAGAGAAAGAAAACCACAGCCAGAGGCGCCAGGATCATGACTGCAACAAGTTCGTATATCGAGTATGTATTAAAGGGAATCATTCTAGAACTGGATACCAACCGACAGCGTTACTGCCCGGGCCTTGCCGAAATCCATTTCCAGTTCCGGAAACACGTTGTCCTGATAGGCAATGTCAATCGTAAGCCAATCTGTCGGATACACTCCGACACCGGCGGTCCATGCCGGATTGCCTTTGGAATCTGCCATCATACCACCGCGGACGAACAACCACTTGAAGATCCGGTGATCTACACCTGCCATAAAACGATGAACGTTAAGCCGGCCCGTGTCGTTGCTGAATGACCCGAACTGGTAATCGAAGTAAACTGCCGAATCTTCAGCATACTCGTAAGATATTCCCGGTCGGAGCAGGTACTGGTGTGTCGTGTCGCTCGCTTTAAGTTTGGCAATGCCCATTGCAGTAGGTATGCGCATGGTCGTGCGAGATAAAGAGAAACCATAGTCGAAGACAAGCCCGAAAAGGAGATGATCAAAAGGTTCAACGAGCGCGCCGACCCGGAAGCCGTAACTATCTGCGTCGGTTTCAGAGACGTCGAATGGGCCTAAATTGAAACGGGTCTCGGACTTAGCATAATTGAAGTTCGCGCCAAAAGCCCATTTCTCTCCCAGGCGTTTGCCCCACTGAATCTGGAAATAGTCCATGTCGTATTCAAACTCTAACCCTTGGCGCGTTGTCTTCTTGTTGGAACGAAGTTGAGTCATCGCGGGTTGAAACGTACCCAGATTCTTCGATTCCCAGGTGAGCGATTCGGTGAATACATGGAACCTGCTGCCATTTGAGAAGCAAATAGCCGAGTACTGCGGATTTATCGAGATGCGGAAACGCGTGGGTATCGCCAACCAGGCGGCAGAGGCTGGGTTCACGGATGAGGCCCACTTGCTTGCTGCCGAGGCTCCACCCGCACCGGCGACGTCGCCATAGGATGAAAACCGGCTGATAGCGGCCGGCAGACGGAGAGAAAAATCCTTTCCGTCGTAATCTCCGGCCTTTGTCAACGTGGGGCATAAAAGTAAGACAAAGCCGCAGTAAATACCAAGTAACCTTATAGGCAAGCTTTTTCGCATTCGTTTTCTCCCTTTGCTACTTCACTTCAGACTCGTAGCGGTGATTTTAGTAATGCCATAGATGAATTGAGGGGGAACTCCCTTTTAATTGGCACCCCAAAACCAATGACATCGATATTCATGTTCTACACTTGGCCTACATTTGCGTCAAGAGGATTTACCCCGGTATATTGCATGAATTTTGAGTTCCGGGCACGCCTTACATATTTCGATTGCGTGGTCGGCTTTGACTTCTCAGCAATTACGTATGGAATTCCCGGAACTCTTTGCAGGTCGAAAGAGTGGTGGTGGGAGTCTGGGGCTTTCGTTTGGGGCTTTGATGTTGCATAATCTGCTGTGAATGAACGACCGGGAAGATAAACATTCCGAGCATGAGCATTTTTTCGGAGCGGCCAAGGTTGTAGCGGCCCTGACGATGCTTTCGCGCGTGCTGGGGCTTGTGCGCGATATGGTTATCGTTCCGATTGGCGGGCCTGTGTTGGCCGATGCGTTCTGGACGGCGTTTCGTGTACCGAACCTGTTCCGTCGTCTCTTCGGCGAAGGCGCGCTGTCGGCGGCGTTCGTGCCGGTCTTTACCGAATCGGCTGAACGCGACGGATGGGACCGGGCGCGGGTGGTGCTGGCTAATGCCGCCGGTCTGCTGGCGGTGCTTCTGGCGGGGCTGGTGATAGTAATCGAACTGGGCCTGCTGGGAGCGTGGGGGATTTGGGGCGACGACTGGGCGCGGGCAAAACTGTTTGGGTACACAGCCATCATGCTGCCGTTCATGGTAACTGTGTGCCTGTTGGCGCTCGGTTCGGCGGCATTGAACTGCAAGGGGCACTTCGCGTATCCGGCCTTCGCGCCGATACTGTTGAACGTCGGGCTTATTACGGCTGCGTGGTGGGTTGGCCCGGCATTGAGTCGTAGCGACGAGGGGCAGTTTCTCGTCATTGCCGCGGCGCTTTCGATTATGGGGGTGCTTCAACTTGTCGGTATCGTCTGGCTTCTGCGGAGGTATTCGCTGTCGGTCAGGCCACGGCTCCGACCCGTTCTTCCGGAAATCAAGCGCATCGTCGCGTTGATGGGGCCTATGCTTATTCCGTTGAGTGTTGTGCAGTTCAGCGCGTTCGCCGACACGATAATCGCGCTGGTTTTGACGGGGCCTGGACTTCCGCTCCAGCCCGGTGTCGTTCGCTGTCATTATGCAGCCGGGAGGTTGTACCAGTTGCCGATGGGCGTATTGGCGATTTCGATAGCCACGGCGGTCTTTCCGCTTTTCTCCCGCTATGCCGCTCGCGACGATACGCATGGGCTTCGCATGGCGACCAATCGGGCATTGAGGCTGTGCCTGTTCCTTGGACTCCCGGCTGGGGTGGCGTTGCTTGCTCTGTCCAGGCCTGCAATCGCCATGATCTTCCAGCGTAAGGATTTCACTGCGTTTGACACCAGACGAGCGGCCTTGATACTTCAGATGTACTGTTTGGGTATGGGCGCGTATTTCTGCAATCATATTCTGCTGCGTGCGTTTTTCGCGCGGAAAGATACGCGGACGCCGCTGATTCTGGCGTGCGTGCTGGCGGTGGTTAATATGGGGCTTGTTATCGGCGGGATGTTCACGCCGTTGAAGTCCGGCGCGATCGGAGCAGCCACGGCTGCGACCAGCACGCTCAATGCCGCTGCGCTTGTATGGGTTCTTCGCCGTCGTCTGGGCGGGATTGGAGGGCGCCGGCTGTTGGCGAGTGTTACGCGAACGATTGTGGCCTGCGTGGCGATGATCGCGGCGATGTGGGCGGTTTGGCATTTTGCGGCACCGGCTGAATCGTGGGAGATTATACTGTTTTGCATACCGACGGGGCTGGCGGCGTTCCTGGCGTCGGCCGTTGCCCTGCGATGCCCGGAACTGCGCGAATTACTCAAACGCGGAAAGGCGGAGTAATTACGATGGACGAAAAATACACACGCATGGACCCGGCGGAGGTGCTTCGTCTAATCGCCGAGCGAAAGGGCCAACTCGGCAGCAAGGTGTGCATCCTTGGACATCACTATCAGCGCGACGAGGTGTTTCAGTTCGCCGATTTCACCGGCGACAGCCTGGTTCTTTCCCAGCAGGCGGCAGGGACCGGCGCGAAATATATCGTCTTCTGTGGCGTGCGGTTCATGGCTGAATCGGCCGACATCCTCACGGGCGACGATTGCGCAGTCATCCTGCCGGAGATGTCGGCAGGGTGCGAAATGGCGGACCTTGCCGGCGCCGACGACGTAGCCGAGGCGCTCAATCGCATCTCGGACACAACCGGCGACGCGACAGTCGTACCGATTACCTACGTCAATTCGTCCGCCGGCGTAAAGGCCGTTACAGGCCAGGGCGGCGGCGCCTGCTGTACATCGTCCAATGCCCGCAGCGTTTTCGAATGGGCGATGCGACCGAAAGACTCCGGCGGCGCAGGCGGAGCGAAAATCCTGGCCGCTCCCGATCAGCACCTCGCCCGAAATACCGCAATAGCAATGGGTTACGGCCTCGACGATTGCGTATTGTACGACCCCGCCGTTGCCGGCGGCGGGCTTTCCGACGAGCAAATCCGCGACGCGACTTTCATTCTCTGGAAGGGATACTGCTACGTGCACCAGGTTTTCACCGTCGAGCAGATCGATCGAGTCAGGAAGGCCAGGCCCGACATCAAGGTTATCGTTCATCCGGAGTGCCCCCACGAGGTGGTCGCAGCGGCGGACCTTGCCGGTTCGACCGAGCAGATCCTCCGCGCCGTCGGCGACTCGCCCGCCGGGGCCGGTTGGGCCGTCGGAACCGAGGTCAATATGGTCCGCCGT
>DAOVLV010000380.1 GCA_030631085.1 Planctomycetales bacterium
AGTTTTATCGGGATAAGCGCCTGGTCGTGGTACATCGCAACAACGCAATCAAACTCGCCCCGCACAGCCCGGCGAAAAAGCGTATCGGCGGGGTACGGGCCAGTAACGTTGATGCCGTTCTCGGAGGCCATGAGAATCGCAGGGGCGATGATGCGTTTTTCCTCGTCGCCGATGCTTCCGCCCTCGCCTGCGTGCGGATTAAGCCCACAAACGGCGATATGCGGATTGTCGATACCGAACATCTCGCGCAAGGCCTTGTCGGCAAGGTCGATCGGATTGAATACCCGCCCTATCGTGAAGCGGTTGACGATGCTGAACAGCGGCTCGTGGATGGTCGCCAGGATAATCTTCATCTGCGGCGCGACGAACATCATACCGAAATTTTTCGTCTTCGTCCGCTTGGCCAGAAGTTCGGTGTGTCCGGGAAATTTGAATCCCGCCAGGTGCCAGGCCTCTTTGGAAATCGGGGCAGTTACCATCGCGTCGATAGTACCGGCCTGTGCGGCGACAATTGCGTCTTCGAGGAACGCCATACTGGCGGCTCCACCGTAGTGGGTCGGTTCGTGCTTCCCTGCGGCGGGTGCGGGAAGTTCGTCGTAGTCCAGAACGGTAACGCCCGGGCCAGACCCGAAGGGGTGAGGTTCGTCGTGATGGTCGCGAAGCCAGGCGAAGTCCACTTCGGAAAGGTCGGCAGCGTAGGAAATTTGCTCGCTGAACCCATAGATGACAAAACGCCCCTGCGAGCGGATCGACTCGTCAGCCAACGCCTTGACCACAATCTCCGGACCAATCCCGCACGGGTCGCCCATCGTAATTCCGATTGTCGGACAGTTATCGTTCATAAGAAAAATGGTCCACAAATCACTGAAAAGTAAAAGAAGAAAAAGACTTACACAGCCGCCAATTAATTAATGCGCTCGGCGGCAAGTCGCCGATGTGATTCATAGTAGCGAGGTCAGCCCTTTTGAGCAAGCAAGGAGACTACTATAAACATCGAACCGCATCATACCATCCGAAGCGCACCCAAGGCGATTATTGTTGAGGATGGTCGGCTGCTCGTTTTGAAGATGCAGGACGCCGAGGGCATATGGTACATGCTTCCCGGCGGCGGACAGCAGGCAGGCGAAACGCTCGATGAGGCGCTGAAACGCGAATGTCGCGAAGAACTCGGCGTCGATGTCGAAGTAGGCAAGTTGCGATTCGTCCGCGATTACATCGGCAGGAACCACGAATTCGCCGACGAAGACGGCGATGCCCACCAAGTCGAGTGCATGTTTGACTGCCGTATTATCGACGCCGCAGGGCTTGGCAACGGCGCCGAGCAGGACCCAGGCCAGGTCGGCGTGGAATGGCTACCGGTAGAGACACTTGAAGATTATCGCCTGTACCCAAAGGCACTGCGTCCATTGATCAAACGCATGGACACCGAACCGCTGCCGGTCTATATGGGTGATGTGAATTGAGGCCCTATCTCCTGCGGTACACATCGCAGCGGTGGGCGACCTTCAAGACCAGCGCCACAATAACGCTGCGCGAGAACGAGGATATCAGGATTCCAGGAGTTGGCGGATCGCTTCACGAAGGACGGGCAGATGGTTCTCAATGATGTTCCAGACTTCGTTGAGATCGACGCCCATATAATCGTGGATCAGGACATCTCGAAATCCCGCCACGTCACGCCAGACAATCTCAGGCCGCTTTTGCTTCGTGGCTTCGCTGATTCGTTTAGTTGCTTCGCCGATGATCTCGAAGTTGCGGATGATCGCATCCTGCACCATTGGATTTTGCATGAACTCATCCCGCCCGCTGACGCTATAGGTGTCCACCTTCTCAATGGCCTCTGCGATATGTGTCAGATATACATGGTCGTCTTTCACAGGGGCGCCACCTCCCGGAGAATACGGTCCCGAAGGGTATGATGCAGTGCATTCTCGTTAACGACGTCAACCTTGCGTCCCAGCAGGTCTTCCAGGTCATGGATCATCCCGATGCGGTCCAGCAGGGAGCGGTCCTGCTCCATTCGCACCAGAAGGTCCAGATCGCTTTGCTCCGTCGCATCGCCGCGTACGAACGAGCCAAAGACGCGAACATCCCGTGCGCCGTGCCGCGCGGCAATGTGGAGAATCGCGTCGCGCTTCTTGCGAATGCCGTCCAGCGAGACCACAACCTGTTCCTTTTTCAGCGAAATGTTCCGTCCTCGTTCGTTGCGGGCCTTGCGGGCGTCAGCAAGGTCAATCTCGTCCTCAAGACGCTGCAAGGCCTCCAGATCGTCCACCGGAACAACGGCAAAGGCCGGTTTGCCGTTCCGGCTGACGATAACCCGCTCACCGCGATGCTGAACGCGAGCCGTAATGCCCGACAACTCCCTGCGAAATTCCCGTAGAGCACACGAATCCATTATCCAGTCTCCTGTTCATTAGTCAACAAAAGTTTAACTGTTTTACTGTTTAATAAGTTACAACAGTTTATCGTCTGCATCAAGCAAAAAATTCGCTAAAAAAGGAGGAGAGTGCGGGACATAAAAACTCAGAAATGATTCACTTCCACAATCATCCCATAGGCCATAAGAATTCGGTTATCGAGTTCATTTTGACCAATAAACATGCGGGCTGGCGTTTGGGATTCCAGAACGTCAGTTCGCATTTTCTTTCTTATACTCTCGCTAACCGGTAAAAACAAGCACGC
>DAOVLV010000229.1 GCA_030631085.1 Planctomycetales bacterium
GGAGCATTTTCCCCGACCACGATGACGTATTCGCCGCGACCCTTCGCAGCGAGCGTCAGGGCGGCAGGCTTCGAGAAAGCCGTCCCGGTCAGGTAAAACAGACAAACAACAAAGATGGCAATGGCAATTCTCATCGTTCAATCTCCCTATTCGATTCCTGTTCCAGCCTCGCTTATTGGCGAAGGCTCAGTCTCCTCGTTCGTCCGGCGGCAGTTTGGGCAGGTCGAGGTAGTAGGCGGCGTTGACGAACTCCTGGGAGCGGATTTCCTCGACGGCTGCGTCGCTCGGCGCGTTATCCAGATTAATCGCGACAACGGCCTTCGACGGGTCGGCTTTGCGCGAGAGCGTCATATCGGCGATGTTGACGCCGCTGGCTCCGAGGATCGTACCGAATTTGCCCACCACGCCGGGCATGTCGTCGTTGAAAATCAGCAGGATATGCCCGTCCGGCTTCATCTCCACGCGGTATCCATCAATGGCGATAATCCGCGGGAAGCGGTTTCCGAAGATCGTACCGACAGCCGTTCGACTCGTCTGGTCGGTGTGGACCTCGACCTGCATGAGATTGGCGAACGCCTTGACCTTCTTCGAGGTAATCTGCTCGATGGTAACGCCTCGCTGCTCGGCAAGGACCGGCGCGTTTATGACGTTGACCGGCTGGTCCATGTGCGGACTCAGCAGGCCTACCAGCAGGAAGGTCGTAACCGGCGAGACGTTCATATCGGCAATCGCGCCGCGATAGACGACCTCGACTTTTTTAATCGCTCCGGGCGTGATAGTGGTGAGGATCGTTCCTATCCGCGAAGCCAATTCGGCATAAGGCCGCAGCATCGGCGGCAGGGCCTTTTCGAATCCCGGCGCGTTGAGTGCGTTGCGGATTTCCCCGCCTCGCAGCGCCTCGACGAGTTGCTGTGCGGCGTCGAGTGCGACCTGCTCCTGGGCTTCGCCGGTGCTCGCGCCGAGGTGCGGAACAGCCAGGACGCGAGGATGAGCGATAAGTTTTTTCTCGGCCTCGGATTCCGGCGGCTCGGATATCCAGACGTCCAAAGCCGCTGCGCCGACCTTACCGGATTCCAGCGCCTCCAGCAGCGCTTCGGGGTTGATGATTCCGCCACGGGCGGCGTTTATCAGGTACGCGCCGTCTTTCATCTGCGAGATTTGATCGCGCCCGATCATGCCGACAGTTTCGGCGCTGCCGGGCACGTGGACGGTGATGTAATCGCTCCGTCTGCAAAGGTCGTCGAGGTTTTTGACCATCTCGAACGACCCTTCGGGGCACTTACCCGCGAAATACGGGTCGTATGCGACGACCTCCATTTCCATCGCCAGCGCGCGTTTTGCGACGGCCTTTCCGATCCGCCCCATACCTATGATACCGAGCGTCTTACCGGCAAGTTGTGCGCCCTGGAATTTTTTGCGGTCCCACGCGCCGCCGGCCAGCGAGACATTGGCCGGAACTATCCTCCGCGACATCGCCAGCATCAGCGCCCAGGTCAGTTCCGCCGTCGAGACCGTGTTTCCGCCGGGCGTGTTCATCACGATGATGCCTTTGGCGGTGGCGGTCGGTACGTCGATGTTATCGACCCCCACGCCGGCGCGTGCGATGCACTCAAGTCGACCCGGACTCGCCAGCACCTCGGCTGTTACCTTCGCGCCCGAACGAATGATCATTCCGTCGTAGTCGCCGATGATTTTTGCCAGTTCTTCGGGCGACAGTCCGCCCTTGACGTCCACCTCGACGTTGTCCTGCTTTTTCAACCAATCAATGCCGACGTCGCTCAACTTGTCCGCAATCAGGACCTTCATCGCTGCTCCTTCAGCCCACCTTATCTTGAAGTTAGAAGGTGGGCCTTCGCTTCCCGTAGGGACACTATGTGTCGCTTCGACCCAGCCTACCGCTACCGCCAGTCTTTCAGAACCTCAGCCGCCGCTGTTACGCCTGCGCCGATTTTGATGTCCGCGCCGCAGTCGGACAGTGTGTATTCGATCGCTGCGATCAGGCCTATCGTTTCGAGCGGTTCGACGTATCCCATGTGCGAGATGCGGATGGCTTTGCCCTTGAGCGTTTCCTGCCCGCCGGCGACCGAGCATCCGAACCTGTCGCGGAGGACCGGGCGGAACTGTTCGTCCGTTACGCCGTCGGGAAGCATAAGGCACGTTACCGAATCGCTTGGCTGGGACGAGAAGACCTTCATACCAATCGCCTCGGCGGCGGCCCGCGTAGCCTTGGCCAGAAGGGCGGTCCGCGACCAGACAGTCTCGATTCCGATACCGTTAATCATCTCCAGCGCGACCTTAAGCCCGCGAATGAGACTCACCGACGATGTGTACGGAGTGTCGTTTTTGGCCAGCGACTTGCGATATGCCTTCAGGTCGAGGTAGAAGGCAGGCGGGGTAATCGCGTCGATGTTCTTCCACGCCTTTTCGCTGACGGCTACGAACGCCAGCCCCGGAGGAAGCATCATCGCCTTCTGGCTTCCGGAGCCTACGATGTCGATACCCCATTCGTCGGCCCGCAACGGCAACACACCTGCCGAGGTGATGCAGTCGGCAATCAGGATTGCATCGGTGCCGGATACGACTTTACCGATGGCTTCCAGGTCGCAGGCCGTCGCCGTCGAGGTCTCGCTGTGCACGGTTATCACAGCCCCGTAGTCGCCGCCGGCGAGTTTGTCGGCCACCGTCTCCGGCTGCAGGGCGGTACCCCATTCCAGTTGAACCTCATCGACGTCCAGGCCATAGACCTTTGCGATCTTGACCCATCGCTCGCCGAATTTCCCGCCATTGCTGACGAGAACCTTTTTGTCGCGCGGACACGCGCATACAATGGCCGCTTCCATCCCTGCCGTTCCCGACCCGGACAACGTCAGCACGTCGTTGTCGGTCATGAGGAGTTTTTTCAGGCCCGCTGTTACCTCGCCGAACATCTTCCGGAACCGCGCCGTGCGGTGATGGAACATCGGCTTTGCCATTTCGATAAGTACCTCCGGCGGAACTTCCGTCGGACCCGGTGTGAAAAGACGCTGTTTGATCATATTAGAACGCTCCCTAAAAAGTGACGGCGATGATAGTATTAGGCGAGAGCGAAACTGTCAACCCGCCGGCACCGAACTAATTCAAAAAAAAGATACCTTTGGCCTCTTGAATTATCAGGCCAATAAGGTAATGTCCCTGCTTATCGTCAATAGAGCGTGAAAAAAAACAAGGAGATTGCCCCATGCTTAAAGGCGGAACGTCCACTATCTGTATCTCACCCGGCGCGGACCCGAAAGAGGTGAAAACCTATCGCAATCCTCCCCCGGCGGGGTTTTACTGCGACACCTTCGTCAAGGCCTTCGCGCTGGAGGATGAAAAGGGACAAAAACTGGTAATCGTCTCGCTGGATATTATCCTCTTCGAGGGAGACATGGTGGATAGGGTGCGCGAAGGGATTAAGGCCGAGACCGGCCTGGATGGCAGCGAGGTGCTGCTGTGCGTCTCGCATACCCACTCCGGCCCCATGCGCAAAGGGGCGTGCGAAAAGTTCGGCATAAGCGTCGAGGAATATCAGCAAATAGTAATCGACCGGACGGTTCAGGTCGTCGCCGGCGCCCTTGCCGATACCGAACCGATAAACCTCTATTTCGGGCGGGGCGACCTGCACATGTCCATCAGTCGGCGTCGGCGGAACCCCACCGGATACCCCGTATGGCGAGGCAACCCCTACGGCGAGGTTGACCCGGAGGTCGGCGTGCTCAATGCCGTCAGAAAAGACGGAAGCGTCAAGGCCGTCCTGATGAACTACGCCTGCCACGCCAGCGCGATCGGCACGGGCCTTATCGGCAACGATTATCCCGGTTTCGCCGAGGAAATTATCGAGAACCGTTACGCCGGCTGCACGGCGCTGTTCGCCCAGGGCTGTGCCGGCGAGCTCAAACCATACAACGTTGACGGCGATTGTCGCTTCATGTACCGCATTCCGCCGTCGGTCGCCGCCGGGCTTGGATGGGAACTGGCCAAGGAAGTAGCCCGCGTAATCGAGCAAACGCCGATGGAAGAAGCCGACGGTCAAATTGATATTGCCGCTCGTACCATCGACCTGCCGATGGAAGGTCCGCCTTCTGCCGAACAGGCCAAAAACGCCGGAAGTCGCGGTGGCGGAAAAGAAGCAGCCGACAAGTGGGGCGAGTATATGACGGCGAAGATCAAAGACGGTACGATTGATGATGTTCCCACGTCTCATCCTTTCGAGATAGCCCAGATTAAAATCGGCGACCGCTTCCGCCTGGTAACCCTTCAGGGCGAACCCTGCGTCCACATCGGGATAAGGATAAAGGAACAGTTGACCTGTAATATGGAAGAAACCTCCGGGGACTCCCGGGACATCCATTCGGTCATGGTATTGGGATACGTCAA
>DAOVLV010000317.1 GCA_030631085.1 Planctomycetales bacterium
GGAAGGTCTAAAAGAATGAACCACAAAGAGCACAAAGGACACAAAGAACAGAGTATTAAAATTTCTTTTTCTCTTTGTGTCCTTTGTGCTTTTTGTGGTTCACGTTTTTCACTATGAACAACATTGACGAAATCCGAAAGAGCATCGACGCACATTGGGAACGCCTGTCGTCCGGTGGAAAATCCGGTGTGCAGTTGATGGAGATTTGCGGGACGCACACGGTCGCCATCAGTCGCGGCGGGTTGAGAAGCCTGTTACCTGACGGTCTGCGACTTATCAGCGGGCCGGGATGCCCCGTCTGCGTTACCGAGCAGTCATACGTGGACGCCGCCGTTCACCTGGCCGGTATAAACGACGTTATCATCGCCACTTATGGCGACATGGTTCGCGTTCCGGGTTCGTCGGCCTCGCTGGAAGAAGTCCGCGGCGACGGCGCAAGCGTCGAGGTTGTCTATGCCGCACACAATGCCGTCGAACTGGCGCGCAACAGGCCTGATAAACAGATAGTCTTTCTGGCTATCGGGTTCGAAACGACCGCACCGGCAACGGCCTTGGCGATTCGACAGGCGCGCGATGAGGGCGTTACGAATTTCTCGGCCCTGATTGCTCACAAACTGGTTACACCGGCGATGCGGGTTCTGCTTTCTCAAACAGACGTGCGAATTGACGGGTTCCTCTGCCCCGGGCACGTCAGCGTCATCACCGGCTGGCGGGAGTACGAACCGATAGCAGCCGAGTTCGACAAACCTTGCGTAGTGGCTGGTTTCGACGATGAACAGATACTCGCCGGTATCAGCGAAATCCTCCGTCAACTCGCCGCCGCCGCACCGGCAGCGTGCAGCGTATATCCAGCCGTCAGCGCCGAGGGAAACCAACAGGCAAAGCAGGTCATCAAGGAGACATTCGACGTTGCCGACGCTTCGTGGCGGGCATTGGGTGTGATACCATCCAGCGGGCTGGCGCTAAAGGATGAATTTGCCGAATTCGACGCCGCCTTGCGGTTCGACCTGCCCGAATTCGAAGCCGTCGAGCCGCCCGGCTGCCGGTGCGGGGACGTTATCTGCGGACGATGCCTTCCGACGGACTGCCCGCTTTTCGGCGGACAATGTACGCCACGCGAACCGGTAGGCCCCTGCATGGTCTCCTCGGAAGGATCATGCGCAGCCTATTACAAATACGGAACGAAGCGATGAACCAATCGAAGAAAATCCTTCTCGCCCACGGCGGGGGCGGGCAGTTGACCGCAGAACTGGTCGCCGAGGTGATATTACCTGCGATCGGCGGGCAGGACGTTTCAAGCCTGAACGATGCCGCGACGGTCGCGGTCGGCGGCGGACAGGTCGTTTTCACCACCGACAGTTACGTTGTCGAGCCGCTGGAGTTCCCCGGCGGCGACATCGGTAAACTCAGCGTCTGTGGGACGATTAACGACCTGGCAGTCTCGGGCGCGAAACCCATAGCATTGAGCATGGCGCTCATACTGGAAGAGGGTCTGGAAATCTCCCTGCTGCGTCGCATACTTACCTCGGCTGGGCAGGCGGCAAAGGACGCCGGCGTAACAATCGTTACCGGCGACACGAAAGTCATCGAGCGGGGAAAGGACCAACCGGGCGTCACAATCAACACAGCCGGCGTGGGTGCGCCGCTGACCGGCGCCGACTTGGGCTTCGGGCGCGTCGAAGAAGGCAACGCCGTCATTTTGAGCGGTCCTTTGGGCCAGCACGGACTGGCGGTAATGGCCCGTCGGGAGGGGCTGGGCGTAGCAGCGTCGCTTCAAAGCGACTGCGCATCAATCCACCACCTGACGGCTGCGCTGATCGAATCGCTGGGACGGAAGGTCAAGTGGATGCGCGACCCGACTCGCGGCGGGCTGGCGGCGACGCTGGCGGAACTGTCTGCTGCGACAGGCCGAAATATCGAAATCCGCGAAGCCGACATCCCGCTCGACCCGACGGCCCACGCAGTCGCCGAGATGCTCGGGCTGGACTTGCTCAACGTCGCCAACGAGGGAAAACTCGTTGCAGTGATTGCCGCCGATGCCGCTGAAAAAGCAGTCGAAATCCTCGCCGACCACGAAATCGCCCGCTCCTCCGCCGTTATCGGTACCGTCGGACAAGGCGACGATGTGCCCCTCGTGGAGATGCTCACCCACGCCGGAGGAAGACGAATCGTCCAGATGCCCTACGGACAGGACCTGCCTAGAATCTGCTGATCAAACGGCCGACGGGCCTGACCTATGCGTCGATGAGACGGAACGGATCGGCAGGGTCGGGGCGTGCCCGATCGGCCCGACAGGAATCCCTGTCGGCTTCCAGCCGCAGGTCCGGAATGTCTATCGGCTGAGCGCCGGTGATGCTGGAGCGATAGGCCAGTATCCCCGGCAGCGTCATGTCGGCGGCTTCGTACACATCCACGGGCATGACCAGGCCGTTGGCCAGGGACTCGATCCAGTATTCCATCACCCGCTCATCCGACCCGCCGTGCCCGACGGTTGTAAGGTCTCTGCCGTCGCGTCCGGTCGGGCGGTACGACGTCGGCCCGAAGGCGCACCGCTCACGCTCGAAGGCGTGCTTGTTGCGACTGTCGTAGAGACGAACCTTATCGACCCATTGGTCCATCGTTTCCAGCGTGGCCTTCGTTCCGTAGTAGCAGATCCAATGGCTCTCCGGCTTACGAATGACTGAAAAGTGGCTGAGGATTCGTATCACACCTCCGCCGGAGCACTGGATCATCATCACCCCGGCGTCCATGCCGCCCTGCGTGCCTTCAATCTTGCTCCCGGTGTGCATGCCTACGACGTGGCTGGGCCGGCAGCCGCAGGCCCGGAGAATCGGACCCAACTGGTGCGTGCAATAGAAAATCGGCGGCTGCCAACTGCGCCAGTACCGCTTTCCGTCTCGCAGCAGAAGATCCCGCACGTCGTGGATGTAGTCGCCCTCGGCGTACTGCATCTCGCCGAGCACGCCGGTGAAGGCAAGGTATGTCAGTTCCTTCATCCGGTTGTTGTACATTGAGTTCTCGGCCATCATGTAGGCCCGGCGAGTCTGCTCGACGGCCTCGACCAGGGCGACGCCCTCGGCGGGGGTGTGAAAGGCCGTTACCTCGCTGAGGACGTCCTTGCCGGCGTGCATCGCCGCAATCGCGTCGCCTGCGTGGTTGGGACAGTCGCTGGCGACGATGACGGCGTCGATGTCGGAATCCAGCAGGGCTTCGTAGCGGCTCTCGACTTTTGCATCGACGAATTTCTCGGTGAACGACCGGCGGACATCCTCGAACGTGTCGCAGCCGACAACCACGGTCCCGGCCGGATTGGTGTCGGCGTGAACGGCGATCGTCGCCCCCCGTCGCAGCCCCAGCACGCCGACTTTCACCGGTCCGCTTCGCCCGGAAAACCGCAGCGGTCCGCA
>DAOVLV010000124.1 GCA_030631085.1 Planctomycetales bacterium
GTATTCATCCTTAAATTTGCTGATTGTCGGCGCAAGTTTCCGGCACGGCGGGCATCCGTCAGAGTAAAAATCCACGAGGACAGGCCTGGGCGATTTCAACACCTTCTCGTCGAATTCAGCCGCGGTTGCCAGATAAGGAACGTTATCGGCTTGCCGATCCCTCCGGCTGCAGGAGCCTTGTGTCATCGACAAGGCGAAGAATACTCCGATAATCAGGCCAAACATCGCTCCGCGATACGGATTGGCCGTCAGCGGACACTTCCCGCTGCGGCATTGACCGAAGTATCCAAGCAGAGCGCCTGCCAGCAGGCCAATCCCTCCTCCAATCAGCACTCTCATCCACATTACCATGTTACACCTCGCAAAATCGTTTTTCGCCTAATGCTAATGCTGAAAAATCCATTTCCTCGCGGATCCCCAGGCGCGTCAGTGCAAAATCGTATCGCACCGGGTCGTCGGGCGAGATTCGCCTGAAGGCATCCGTGATTTCCATTGCTGTACGCATGTCCGCCGCATTTCGTCGTGTCGCGCCTAAAGTAAGGGCAATTCTGTGCATGTGCGTATCGAGCGGGACGATCAGTTTCGCCGCCGGTACCGCTTTCCATCCGCCCGGATCAACTTCGTCTGCCCGAACCATCCATCGCAGAAAAAGGTTCGTCCGTTTGCACGCGCTGCCGCGAGCGGGGTCCGGCAGCAAGTGCCCGCATTTACCAACGGCAGAGAGTTCTTTTGCAAACGCTGACAATGCCGGCAGGGGCGTTTCGTCATCCTGGCCCATCCCCGCAATAAAACAACTCCCAAGCGACCCGTGCCGGTCAATGACCCGCTTCACGCCCAACAACATGGCTGACACATTTTCGCCCGTGGCAAATCGATGCCGAAAACCTGCAAAGTCCCGCTTCAGCGACGCTTCGGACGCATCCTGCAGGAAACGAAGAGGCCTCCGCCCCATTCGCCCAAGGACGCATCGGACACTTTTGAGTATCTGCGCGACCCTGCCGTACGCCAGCGAACTCGCCACCAGACCGACGACTTCACGATCAGCCGGAGCATCGTATTCGTACAGAAACTCCAGCGGATCCGGGTGAACATAGCAACGCCGATTCAGTCGCCCATACAAATCTTCCAACATCTCGGCATGTCGTCGCAGCGGCATGGTCTTGCTCACCAGTTCTCGCCGAGGACCTCGAAGTGCGCTTGTGGATGGGCGCAGGCCGGGCATACACACGGAGCCTCGGTCCCTTCGTGCAGGTAGCCGCAGTTCCGGCAACGCCAGACGACAGGCTTATCCTTCTTGAAGACCGTGCCGTCGGCGATATTCTTCGCCAGCGCGAGGTAACGTTTCTCGTGCTGCTTTTCCGCCACCGCAATTGCTTCCATCGTGTCGGCAATTTCGTCGAAACCTTCTTCACGGGCGATAGCGGCGAACCCCGGATACATATTCGTCCATTCGTAGTTTTCACCGGCTGCGGAAGCCTTGAGGTTGTCGATTGTGTCGCCGATTACGCCGAATGGAAACGCTCCGGTAATCTCCGTCTCGCCGCCGGTCATAAACTTGAAAAGTCTCTTGGCGTGCTCGCGTTCCTGGTCGGCTGTTTCTTCAAAAATGGCGGAGATTTGCACGTAACCTTCCTTGCGCGCCTTGCTTGCAAGATAGGTGTAACGGTTTCGCGCCTGCGATTCGCCCGCAAAGGCCGCCATCAGATTCTTTTCGGTCTCGCTACCTTTTAGTTCCATTTTTATCCTGCCTTTCTTTCGTGGTTTTGGGTAGTTTCCGACACTTCGGACAAACCCCCATAAACTCCAGGCGATATCCAAGTATTTCGTATCCACAGCCTTTTCGGACAGCACTTTCAAGGGCCGGTAAGGTGCTTAATGGTAAATCATCCACCCTTCCACATCGCACACAACGGACGTGATAGTGCATCTTCACGTTTCCGTCGTACCTTCTGGCAGAGCCGCACGATTCGAGTTTCTGTATCATCCCGCTATCGGAGAGAATCTCCAGATTTCGATACACCGTCCCAAGGCTGATACCGGGCAACCGACGTCGAACCATATTGTAAATCTCATCGGCGGTCGGATGCGACGTTACCTTCCGCAACTCATCGAGAATCACCCGCCGCTGACGGGTCATGCGGAGCGGAAATTTCGACTTGTCCCTGGATTTCTTATTCATAATAGTAACTACTCCTATTTATACGCCCATAATTCCTTCGTGTCAACCGTCAATTGAAAAATATTTTTGGACCTTCTTGGTCTCCAAATTGCGCGTCGAAACTCCGATCCCGGTAATTCTTCAGGCCTACTTTCAGATTCGGTCCACTACGACGATAGTTTGGTCATCCTCTTGCTCTTCGCCGCCTCGGAATTCATTCACGGCGTTCATTACCGTATCCACAAGCGTATCCGGCGTACAGCCAGCGCAGCGAACGACAATATCCCGCAGACGCTCAATCCCAAATTGCTCGTCGGATGGTGAATGCGCTTCGGTAATACCGTCGGTGTACAGCACCAGTCGCTGCCCCGGCATAAAGGTATGGCACATCTCATCGCCTTTGAATTCTTCGACCCCCAGGAGCATGCTACTGGTGCCGAAGGGTTTGAGAACATCTCCGTCACCATCGCTTCGGTCGTAGAGGATCGGTCGAGGATGGCCTGCATTGATGTAAAAGCAGATGCCGCTAGGCGAATCGACAACGACGTAAAAAATCGAACACGGTACTACTACCCTGATTCTGTCGCCCAGTTCTATCAGCATATCATTCAGCCCGGAGATAATCTCCGTCGGCCTGCTGCGTTTTTCATGTCCGGAACGGAGGAATCCCATTATCTGGGCCATCATCAGCGACGCCCGAACACCATGTCCGACGACATCGCCGATTACCAATGCGAATTGGTATTCGTTCAAGCGGAGGAAATCGTAGAAATCGCCACCCACACCGGCACACATGCGGTTTCTGGCGGCAGCGATCTGGTGCGGACAATCATGCGGACAGGTCGATGGTAGCAACGCCGCCTGTAGTTCAGACGCCAGGGCGAGGTCCAGTTCATGTTCACTTGTTACCTTGTGCGCCATCATGGAATTCTCAAACCGCCTACTGCTCGGGCGAGAACTGGTTTTTCGATACGCCGCACTCCGGGCAGACCCATCCACAAACATCACAAACGTATCTGGTCATAATTTACCCCTTCCGCATCAGAAAAGTATATCACATTAACGACCAAGATGTCTGTACCACCGATTTTCCTTGCCCGGCTTGAGTTGTTGTTGCATATTTATACCGTCGGCGGAACGGGTCGGTTGGGAAATTCATATCGAATTTTATTCATTATTGCGAAAGGAAATCGCAAATGGCTGAAGCACTTCCTGGACAGCAGCGTGAGAACTGGGGTTCTCGCTCGGGATTCGTCCTTGCGGCGATAGGTTCAGCCGTCGGGCTTGGAAACCTGTGGGGCTTCCCCTACAAGGTGTACAGTTACGGCGGCGGCGCGTTCCTGATCCCGTACGTTATAGCGATGCTTCTGATCGGCATCCCTCTGTTGATTGCGGAATTTTCGCTGGGTCATCTTACCCAGCGTGCCACACCGGACGCCTTCGGGCGGGTTAACCGCAAGTTCGCGTTCGTCGGATGGTGGCAGATTATTCTCAGTTTCATAATCATCACCTACTACGCTGTCATTCTTGCCTATTGTGTCAGTTTTCTTGGTTACTCGATCCACGGCATTTTCAAAGGTTCCCTTCCCTGGGCCGGTGAAGGCGTCGAAGGCGTCAAGAAGGCGAAGGACTTCTTCTTCGGGGATTACCTGAACTTTAATAAGTCATTCACTCTGGGCCGATTGCAGTTCCACATTGTCGGAACTCTAATCATCACCTGGCTGGCGATGTATCTGTGTATCTTCCGAGGCGTTAAACTGGTCTCCAAGGTGGTGATGTGGACTGTTCCGCTGCCATGGCTGATGCTGCTGATCCTGACTATTCGCGGGCTGACGCTCGAAGGGGCCGTCCAGGGGCTGGAATACTACCTCGAACCGAACTGGGGCAACTTGGCTGATCCGGTAACGTGGCGATGGGGATTCGGGCAGATGTTCTTCTCTATGAGCCTGGCCTTCGGCATCATGATTACTTACTCCAGTTTTCTCCATCGCAAGAGCGACATAAATAATAACGCCGCAATTATAGGCCTGGCCGATATGGGTACGAGTTTCGTCGCGGGACTGGCGGTTTTCGCCACACTTGGCGGGATGGCCTATGCAAGCACACTGGCCGGAGCAGCTGTTCCGGTCGAGAAAGTCGTCGGCGGTGGGCCGGGGCTGGCGTTCGTCGCCTTCCCTTACGCACTGGCGCAACTGCCTCACGCCGCCTGGTTCAGTGCTCTGTTTTTCGCCAGCCTGCTGCTACTGGGAATTGATTCTGCCTTTTCCATCACTGAAAGCGTACTGGCGAGTATCGTCGATAAGACCGGATGGAACCGCGGGCGAACCCTGATTGGCCTGAGCGTCGTCGGGCTTCTTATCGGTGTTTTGTTCTGCACCCAGGGTGGACTGACCTGGCTGGGCACGTTCGACGATTTCATAAACGGCACGTGGGGGATAACGCTGACCGCCCTGCTGGAGTGCTTCGTGCTGGGCTGGTTGTTCCGTCTGCGTCGCCTGCGCCGGCACGCCAACGAACGCAGCGACTGGAAGACCGGACGATGGTGGGATTGGTCCATCAGGCTGGTTATCCCTGTTATCCTGGCGGCGCTGTTCGCATGGAGCCTCTTCGACAGTATGAAGGACCCCAACGGATACGCCCTGAAATACAAACACGACGAACAGAGGATCGAGATTCCCGCATCTGTGGCTCTTCCCGAAAGACCGGTGCTGGAATTGCAATTTATGGCCGATTGGAACGGTAAGGTCGAACATACCTCAACGCTCGATGAGACAAAGATCGACAAGGCTCCCGATGGATGGTTTATCGGTTCTGACGAACCGATAAAATCTGGATTCAAGACCGACGGTCTTATCGGAAAAAAACTTATATTCAAGGCAGGAGCACTGACACCGGGAACGGCCTATATTGTCCGGTACCGCTGGAATTCCCGTCCCGCGATTGATCCAAAGACGAAACTTCCGATACCCACTCCAACAGACAAGCAGCCGAAGTGGGAAAAGCTGGGCAAGATCGAGACAAATTCAGTAATGACCGGCGTGAACATCGGAAACATGGCGGGGCTTGCCCTGATGGCAATCGCGCCGATTCTGGCGATTTTGATAACTTCTTGCCGCTTCAGGAAGCAGCCGGAGTGGACAATTCAGACGGATTATTCCAGCGAAGTCCCGCACGGAAGGGGCATCGGTATCGTCGCTGTCATTCTGGGCCTGGCGGCGATGGTTGCGATCGGCATCTCGTTCGACGACATGCTGCACGGCTCGGCGACCCTTCGCAGCAACGGTTCCGACCCGGACCCGGCGCTTCCGATGTTCATGGTAACGTCGATTTATTTACCCGTCGGTGCAGCAGCGGCAATGCTGGCGCTGTTGCTGGGTGGAGTTGCCGTAGTGCTGTATGAGAGAAAGACCCTCAAGGCCAGTATGGCGGTTCGTCTCGGCGGCGGGCTGGGCGTATTGGGACTGGGACTGGCGGGCGGATTGACGCTGGCTTATGCGGTTATGGAGAAGCGGTTCGTCGTAACGCCGACAAAGTATGACGGAGAACTATCTGGGGTGGCTTACCTTGTCCTGGGCTGTATGCTGGGACTGATTGTCGTCGGGCTGCTGTGGTGCTTCTATCGCGCCATCAAAGCCGCCGGCAAGGCCGAACCGGAACAAAAACCAGAAAGCCTGGAATAATTGCCAATTTCCAATTTTCAATTGCCGATTGAAAAAATGCGACTCCTTGAACAATCGGAAATTGTTATCTTTTCATTTGCCGGTCAATGTCGCGCTTCTGCTGGCGGTCCTGGATGCTGCGGCGCTTGTCGTAGGATCGTTTGCCGACGGCTATACCGAGTTCGCACTTGGCCCAGCCGGCTTTGAAATACAACGCCAGCGGGATGAGCGTATGGCCCTTCTGAAGAACGTGGGTCTGGAGTTTGCGAATCTGTCGGCGGTGCAGAAGCAACTTCCGATCACGCAGAGGATCGTGCTGCAATGTCCCGACAGCCTGTTTGTACTCGACGATATTGGCTCCGCACAGATACAC
>DAOVLV010000152.1 GCA_030631085.1 Planctomycetales bacterium
TCTCATTACATTCTGCCAAAGTGCTTTACGAGGATGGAGATCGGCCGATACGTGCGCCCGCCGGCCCGGAGGGTATTGTTCAGTTACAAGTTCCTCGGCAAGAACCTCCGTGCGAGGACTCATGTTACCCGCTTCGGTAACCAGGTCATTTACCGTGTCGGCAACGGGGTTCTCTGACGACAGCGACACGCTCGATGCTCGGTTATTGAAGGCAAGTTCGTTAAGGCTTCCTTCACCGGGCCAAGCGCCGGTATCCACCCGTTGCCATGCGCTGTATCGGTTGGCGATAAGTACCTGGTGCTTGTGCATCATCACCCAGCCAAAGAAAAATGTCAGACCCAACACGATCGCCAGAAACGGTAAAGCGATGACGAACTCCACCATTGCCGTTCCGCATCGCATATACGGTAGTCGAATTGTGCCTCTCGATAGCATTTTCGAAAGCCTTTCAATTGCCAATTGTTAATGGTGCAGCATTTCTCCGACCATTTGCTCGTCAAATCGGTCAAGATATTCAGCGAAATCGCTCACTGTTTCCGGATCGAGCAGTCCTCCGGTTTCCGAGGCGTCCATCGCGCCGTTGGCCATTCGTTCGGTCCAGTCGCCCCACTGCGTAACGGGTACGAGTTTGGCCTTCCAGTCCTGCGTCCAAAGCCCCCAACTGGTGGTGTTGAATATTTCCGCCTGGCTGACGGCGACGACCTGCCCGAAAGGGTTCCCCTTTCCGAAGCGTCTCGCCCAGACCATCGGTTCGCTGCTTCGACCAGCCACGCCGAGATAGGTAAAAACGCTCCTGCGAACGCCCAGGTCGTGGTGAGGCTGACCAATGTCGTAATCGCCGGCGTTGGTGTCTATCAGGATCGGAGCCGGCAGATCACTTTCATCGTTACATGTTTGACAATAGTTGGTCGGATTGGATATCTCCACGTCTCCGCCGGCGTCTATACCGCCGAAGACGTACTGCGCTACCATATAAACCTTCTGCCAGACGGGGTCTCCGTTCGAATCGTACTCTATCCTGATTCCGATGTCCCAGTCCTCGGTAGTTTCGTAGTCATACTTGTCTTCCCAGATGTGGTTTGCGATTTTCGTGATGCCCCACCCGGCGGGGTCTTCCCAGCCGGGGACCCAGATTACTGTCGGGCGCTCGCCATTAGTGCGGTAACTTCCGGGCGAAAGCCAGCCGGCAGAACCTTTGGGATACCGACTACGGATTTCCACCAGGTAAAACATCGTCCGCGTAACGTTGTTGGTGGAGTCTGACGCGATGACCTTAGCTTGGGGATAATCGGTCCACCACTGGGGGTAGTGGATTTTCTTAAGCGTCTGGTCGCCCCACATGTACCCCAGTTTGATGTCGGCGATTCGCTTGTAATTATCATGGAAGTACGTATCCGGTAAATCCTGGGAACTGTATCTGCCGACCCGGTTCATCATCCATCTGTAAGGGCCATAGACCGAATACCCTGTAAGGATTGTTCCGATCCGGTTTTGCGAGTAGTGTCCGTCGGGGTCTGTGGTATATCCGTGAGCGCCGCTGCCGTGTCGGCGTCCGCCGATATTGACGTTTCCGCCGCCGCCCTGGATCGGTCCGTGTCCGGGCGATCCCTCGACCCATTCACCCTGCTCATAGATACCGCTGGAGTGATAGTGGCGCCACTTGAACAGGCGGTCGTACGGACCAAGACGGTGGGGATATTCCCGGTCGGGAATTACGCCGTTTTTGACGGGCTTTTCAAAGTCGCCGAAGTCCGTTCTCACTGCTGGAAGTTCCGGAAGGACGGGCGTAATGAAAGCGGTTTCGGCATAATCGCTCTTACCGTATCGTGCGGCATTGGCCTGGCTGAGCACAGGCGCGGAAAGAACGGTCGCCTGGCTGAATTCGTCGAGGCTTTCAGCCGCCTGCCATAGTTGTCCGTGTGGCGTCGGGGCTGCGTATCCTCGAATCGACCAGTTCGTCAGCGTTGCGACGTCAAAATCGCTGTTGTTGAACAAATCGTCCAGCGAGCCGAGAATGTTCGCCTGCCTGGCTATTCGGTCCCGAAGCGATTCAAGCCCTTCCCGCATCCAGTTGTCGGGGATACTCCGCCCCAGTTGATCGTTAATTCCGGATTCCCATGAAGCAACCTCCTCGTGCGTCATTTTCGTCGCCAGCGGATACGAATCCAGATGCGGTACAAGTGCGAGCATTCGCGTGATGGCGACGTTGTTACCGGCTACGACGTTCATGCTCCTTGCCATCCACGCCGAACCCGACACTGCCGCTGAATCTGCGGCATTTTGCATTTCCAGGCGACGATTGACTTGGTCGCCGACGTTTATCACGTACAGCACCAGCCCCGCCAGCAGCGTAATCCCCAACAGCAGGACCACGACTACCTGTCCGGAACGTCTGTGCCACCCGACTGGAAATCTTCTGCCTCTGTTCATCATGCCGGCCTCCTTTCAATCAGGAATCGCCCGGCGAGGCGGCTTTGAGTTTTTCGGCCTGGTCGATTAACTTATCGATTTCAGGCGTACCGAGAAACCGCTTGGCCTGTCTGAAATACGCCGCTGCGCTGTTGTAATCTTCCCGGCCCATTGCTTCGGTTCCCAGCACCACCTGCTGCTCGTAACGGACGCGTTTTATGATCTCTTCGACCTCCGGCGTAGCACGAACATTTTTGGCGCTGTTGGCCTGCCTGAGGGCCTCCTTCAGATCCTTACCTCTCAACGCTCGTTTCGCAGCGGCCAAATGCTCGGCATAGGTGCGGTCCTGCCTGAGCAATTCAAGACGAGCGTCAATCTCTGCCGATGCCGACGGTTTAATCCGCCTGGCTTTATTATAAGCGGCTTCGGCTTTCGTCCATTCAGCCTTGAGACGATGGGCTTCTGCCTCAGCCAGTTTGATCTGATAATTACAATCCTTTATCTTGCTCTGTAATTCAGCATCGGACGATAATTTGCCGGCGGCTTCGTATTTTTCCAATGCTACTTTGTACTTCTTCTCTCGGAAAAACTTGTTTCCCTGCCACAGCAGAGACCTGCGTTTTTTCACCTTGAGAATCTTCTTTAACTCGGTCTGGACGTCTGAAGAATTTTTGTAGGACTGAGCTTTTTTGAGTGCCTTTTCGGCATCGCGCAACTTATTGGCTCCAAGGTGTTGGCGACCCAGTTGGAGGTGGTGGTCGTGCTTCAGGTCGCGTGCCTTGATCAGGAGGGCTTCGTCCGGCTTGATTTTAGCGGCTTTTTCATAGGCTTCGGCGGCGACGAGCAGGTTTTTGGCGTCTTCGGCTTTTTTGGCTTTCGCCTTCGCGGCTTCGAAATCTGTTTCGGTTCGCAATACGGTTTTTTTCTTCTCGGCGGTTTGCTTCAATTCCGAGTACATTTCCGGCGTGAGCGTTCCCCTGGCGGTTTCCAGAACGGCCAGAGCCTTATTCCACTCCACGATTGCTCCTTCGACGTCGCCGTCCTTAGCCAGTCCGTCTCCTCTGCGAATGTACAACCAGTACTCGCTTTGCTTCTCCATTACGCTGATCTTCCGCCGGAGCGCCTGAACCTCGGCAATCTGCTCGGCTGAAATTGCCAGTCTGGCGGCAGTGGTGAGTTCCTTCTTGGCCTGCTCCAGTTCACCGTCGGGAATGGCCTTCTTTGCCTGATCTATCGCCATGACGTATTGCCGTCGATTGGTCAGGTAAGCGTCCATATCCCGCAATTGCTGCTCGATCGCCTGCGTCCACTTGTCCAAATCGCCCCGCTTACGCTGTAATTGCTTCGTTAATTCCCCAGCCGATTGAACTTGCGAGTAAGCAGTATCCCAGTCTCCATCCAGAGCGGCCAGGTGCGCCCGGCAGAGATATTCCTTCACTTTCGCCTGCTCCCTGATTACCTGGCGGGTGTATTGCTTGTTGTTGTAGATAGCGCCAAAGGCCTCGGCCGACGCGGTATAGTTGGTCTTTTTTTCGGCGGATGTTTCAGCCTTGGCTGCTTCGTTATACGATTTTTCGGCTACGCGATAATCGGCCAGGGCTTGTTTGTAAATCTTCCCCTGCCTCTGCCTGTCCATCCCCCAGAACACAATCAATCCGACGATAACAATCGCGACCATCGTTCCGATAATCGCAAGTTTTTTTCGGAGCGACATTTGTTCTTTCGGAATCTCGGCAGTGGCCGGTCCTGACGTATCGACGTCCGGCGCGATTTTCCTGTCGTCGTCGGCTGCATGAACCTTGCTTTCCGTCCCGGTCGCGTGGCGTTTTTTTCCGCGACGCTTACGAGGTTGATGTGCTCGCGGAGAGAAATTCGCGCGAATCTCTTTGCCTAACTCCTCGATACTCGCAAAACGCTCGTCCGGCTCCTTGGCGAGCATCTTCGCCACTGTTACCGAAAGCGCCTTCGGAATGTCAGGATTAATCTCGATGAGGGGCGTAGCGACCTGGTCCGGTGAGGAATGCCACTTCATCCAGCGTAACGCCTCGCTGTGCGGATCGCGAACGACATCATGGAAAACTTCGTTGAATTTCGCCCTGCCCAGAAGCATCTCATAGGCAATCATACCGAGCGAATAAATATCCGACCGACCATCGGCCTCGCCGCCGGTGAATAATTCGGGGGCCATGTATTTGGTAGTGCCCAACTTCATCGACACCACCGCTCCGGCTTTTGCCGCCACACCGAAATCGGTGATCTTTACCTTCAGACCTTCGCCGATGATGATGTTCCCCGGCTTGATGTCGCGGTGAACTATCCCCGCCTTGTGAATTGCCGTCAGACCGGTTGCCAGCCGCCAGATAATCTGCAGGACGGCTTTGGGGTCGATCGGTTCGGGATGGTCCTCAAGCGTCGTCTCAATTGTGTGGCCTTCCACGAATTCCATAACGACAAACAACCCGCCGTCCTCTTCCATCAGTTCATAGAGCGTAACGACCTGTTCGCACCCCAGGCTGGCCAGTTGCCGGGCGACGTCGCGGAACCGTTTTGTGAATTTATCCTCGGCTGCAAGTTGCGGAGCGACCTGCTTTATCGCTACATATCGGTCCAGCAGCGGATCGTGCCCTTTATAGACGATGGACTGCCCGCCCGACCCCAGTCGCTCGACTATTTCGTATTTACCGAGTTTGGCTCCTGCCGGAAGGATGCCCGAAATACCGGCAGTGTTATTGTCTGTGTTTTCCTGATTCATAATTTCGTAAATCCAATACCTCGACACTATCGAAAAACAGATAGCGGGATTTCGGGGATTACAGGATTACAGGGATTTTTTTCTTCTTTTTCCCATAATCCGGTAATCCCTGTAATCCTGCTATTCTGTTTGTTTCTTTTTCTTCTTCTTCCCACAAGATCAAAATCCCCATAATCCTATAATCCCTGTAATCCCGCTATTCTGTTTGTTTCTTTTTCTTCTTCTCACGAAATCAAAATCCCCATATATAGCCCACATATCACTGGTCATCGTCCCACATAGCGGGGAAATATCTCCACGTCTATTTCGTCCACAACGCCCTGATTGGTCAGGGCACACGTAACGTTAACCTCCGCAGCGTAATGACCGGACTCGCCCGGTAATTCGGCTCCGCTGAAGGCGCTGAA
>DAOVLV010000427.1 GCA_030631085.1 Planctomycetales bacterium
AGCAGGCCCGCCGTCGCGTGTTTGGAGAATGGTCTGTTGAAAGAAAGACTGGTGGTTTTATCGCGTTGCGGTCTGGCTGACGCTAGGACGCTGATTACTCCGGCGGAGCACCTTTCGGGCGGGCAGTTGTATCGTCTGGCGCTGGCGGCGGCGGTGTGGCGGGCGTCCGTGTCGGGCGAACCGAAATTATTTTTGATCGACGAGTTCGCTTCGACCCTTGATTCAGCCACAGCCGGTGTTCTGGCATCGGGTCTGCGAAAACTCGCCCGACGGTACGGTCTGGCGATGATTATCTCGACGCCGCGAGATGAACTCCTGAAGATTATCAAACCCGACCGCACAATCATAAAACCGCTGAACTCCAAAGCGTATCTTACATGCCTCGCTGAAGCGAGCACGCCAAAGACGAACCGGACTGCTTGCTTTAGCGATGCAGGTGTTTCCGTGTGGAAAATCACACCCGGTACCATTAAGGACTATCGCGCGTTGAGTCGGTTTCATTATCTGACCGGCCCCCCGGCCGCTCACAAGCGCGTCTGGACGATACGCGCTCCTGTTGATGCGATGCATCCCGGTACGCCTGAAGTGGCGGCGGTTTTGGTGGTTTCGCCGCCGGTGCTGTGCTGCCGGGGACGCAACGTCGCTACGGGCAAGCGTTATGTAAGCCCCGACCGTCGGGCATCGACGGGTTTGCTGAATGCGGAGATTGAGTGTATCTCTCGCGTGGTCGTTCATCCGATATATCGTTCCTGTGGCCTGGCCGTCCGACTTGTTCGGCACGCGCTGCGAACAACGCAGATGCCGCTTATCGAAGCATTGGCAACGATGGGAGCAATCCACCCGTTCTTTGAACGGGGAGGAATGAGCGCCTTCGGACGATTCACAGGCAGGAAACTAAACTACAACTACTACCTCGCAGCGGCGAATGCCGTCCTTCCTCGAAATTCATTCAACCCCGACACCATCTAAAAAGGAGAACACGTGTCAGATTCAACAAATAGTTCCAAATCGCAATCCGCGCTTCCGGCCTGTCCAACCACCCGAAAAAAACTTGCCAAGTGGGTTAAGGACGAACTTGATATGCACATTCCCGATAAGGCTCTCTGCGGTTCGCATAAGTCGCCGATGGATTACCTGGCGGCGAGTTTCCTGGACGACGACGCCCCAGCCGACCTGTTGGTATGGGCGAATCGGGGCGGCGGAAAGACAATGCTCGCGGCGATAGCGGCTTTGCTGGACGCCCTGTACAAGGCTCCGATAGATATTCGCATCATCGGCGGATCGTTCGACCAGTCGGATCGACTGGCCGATTATCTGCGAAAATTCCTTTCGATGGAAAATCTGTCCGGCGCGGTCAAGGGCAGGATGACTCGTCATCGGATACGCCTGACCAACGGCGCGGATATACGCATGTTAAGCCAGTCTCAAAAGGCGGTCCGAGGCCAACACGCCCAGAAAATCCGATGCGACGAGGTTGACTTATTCGATCCGGAGGTCTGGGGCGCGCTGCAGTTCACTACCCGCTCCAGCGACCGGGCGAGAGGCGGAATCGAGATATTTTCGACGCTTCACCGTCCCGGCGGGCTGATGGAGCATCTGGTCGAGCAGGCCCAGCAGGAAAAGAATTTCCGCATGTTCCAGTGGTGTCTGTGGGAGGTAATCGAGAAATGCGACGAGTCGAAGCGACGGTGCGACAACTGTCCACTGGCTGATGATTGTCAGGGAAAGGCCAGGAAGGCGGACGGATTCTTCAGAATCGACGATGCAATCGCCATTAAAGCCCGTTCAAGTCGGAGTGCGTGGGAGGCGGAGATGCTTTGCATCGGCGCTAAGCGGGACTGGCTGGTCTTCAGCGAGTTTGACCAGGCTTTGCATGTTGGGGATGTGGAGTACTGCCCCGATTGGCCGACGTATCGGGCGATCGATTTCGGATATACCAGCCCGCTGGTGTGCTTGTGGGTTCAGGTTACGCCTTCCGGCGACGTGCACGTTATTGACGAGTACGCTCACACCCGCAGGCCTGTCGCGCAGCACGCCG
>DAOVLV010000099.1 GCA_030631085.1 Planctomycetales bacterium
CTTCAACGTCCTCTTGCAGGTGCTCGATGACGGGCGGCTGACGGACGGGCAGGGGCGGACCGTCGATTTCAAGAACACGATCATCGCAATGACTTCCAACATCGCCTCGGAGGTCGTGCAGGAACTGACGGCTGGCAAGGCCGAGGATTGGGAAATCGAGGCCGAGTTGACCGAGGCGCTCAAGCAGCACTTCCGCCCGGAGTTCCTTAATCGTATTGACGAGACGATTGTTTTCCACACGTTGAGCAAGGAAAACATTGCCGCGATAGTCGGTATCCAGGTCAGCCATTTGGCCGAGCGCCTGGCCGGGCGAAAAATAACGTTGGAATTAACCCCCGAAGCCCGCAGCCTCGTAGCCGAACTAGGCTACGACCCATCCTTCGGCGCAAGGCCGCTGAAGCGCATAATCCAACAAAAACTCGAAAACCCCCTGGCCCAAAAAATCCTCTCCGCCGACATCCACGACGGCGACACAGTTACCGTCTCGGCTGCAGGGAAGAGTTTTACGTTTGAAGTGGAAAAATAGCCGCGCCTGCCACGCCGTAGCCTCGGCGAAGGCGGGAACAACGCGAACAAGACGTTTAGATTATAATACTGTATCTATTTTTAGAGAAGGCAATATGGCGACCGAAGTAGATAACTATCTCTGTCTGCTAGACAATGTATCGCTTAAAGACAGCCCCCTCAATCTTGGCAATTATGTCGTAGAGAAGATTGATCCGGAAGCTCTCGCCGAATTTCTTTACTGTCGGCCCTTCAAATCTTTGCCGGTTCTGGACCAGCAGCGTGTTGCCCATTATTCGATGTGGCCTTGGGCAAAGTTAAACAAACCAGTCGAGCAGTCCAAAACCGATGAAGATTCCGAAAACTGGGAACGCTTACTCAGGCAGCACGAGTTGACTTTCCACCACGCGGGAGAACAGTCATATTGGCCGTTTGATTGGCTTGTCCGTACCTTGAATCTACTGAAATCATCTGATGGGCCTGTTATGCCCATACAATACTACCATGTTACTCCTGAGGCTCGAGAAGGAAAGGCCGAGGTGAAAAGCATAATCTTGGGTGAGCCAACGGCGAACGGGGACGAGGAGGGTAACCAATGGCCATATTTGTTAGGTTTTGAACTCTCACAAACAGATGCCAAGGGCTATCAAGACTTGGAATTCAAACTGAGGCAGGCACTTAGGAAGGAGTGCGCAAAGAATAGTGTGTCGAACGGTCATATACAGATTGCGGTAGAGTATTTCGAAAGAGGCAACCGTGCAATGAGATCCATACTAGACCCCATATTCCCGCTCTTGTTTTACGAGTTTGCCCTTGAGGGGCTCTATGTGCAGAACAGAAACGAGGGCTCGAAAAGGACCCTAGAACGCCGCATTCCAGCAGCCATTGATGCAGAGCAAACGGTAGAGGTTGAAAGACTGTGTGAATTTATTGGAGCCGTATTCTGCATTCGTTCAAAAGCGGCACATGGCGTGTGTCCTGTTGCTGAATTGGAACGTCGAATACGACAGGTGGATACCAGCGGGTTGTTTTCCAATGGAGGACCGTTTTGCAGATCTCTGGTAAATCTCCGGGAAATTGTTCGTCGCTCAATCCGTTTCTTTATCGATAAGTACGTCGAAGGTGTAAAACGACATGACGTGCTTAGCCAATTGGATGGGTCCGCGAGAGAGCAATCTCGCCTTGGGTGCTAAATCTTATCCAATATTTCATCTACTCCCTCTGCAACCCCGAAAATAGTCGTTGCGACCTGAGCAATCAGCAAAGGCTTCATCGAATATGTAGATGGGTTTCGGGTAGCCGCTTGCTGTTTTAACTCAGAAAACACCTCAAGGTTCAACTCGTCCTTCATTAATTCCAACTCATCCAAATCGGGAATGATGTTGTCATAGGGAAGGTCGATACGCATGTCTTGGCATGATGCCATGAAGTACTGCGCCACGCTTGGAACTCCCTGATCCCTTCCCTCTCCGATTGCTGCGTCGTATCCCTCAAACCTATTCCAAATCAGGCGTTCGATATCGTCCCGTTCCCAAGCAAACCACTCCATCAACGAGGGTTTCATAGCGTCTAACATGGAATTTACCACTGCGTCTGCGGTTTCTTCGGAGAAGCGAGTATAGCTCCTAGTCGCCGCAACCCATGCAAAAGCAACAGCAAGGTTCAAAATAGTGGAATCCGAATGCCGGTCGATCAACTCGTTTACTTCAGGAAACTCCCGAGCGGTCATCTCCAGCACAAGCTGTCCTAAAACGTTTCCTATCTCTTCAGCATCCATTTTGACGTTTCCAATTCAACTGTCATCGGTCAAAAGGTCGATACCAAGAAAGGCTGCCAAGATGAGCACACCCGCTCCAACAGTCTTTCCATCCTCCGTCTGAAGCCAATCTCTCGCAGCAGTGGCCGCACGTAAGGTCGCTCGTTTGGTTTTTTGCCAAGCAGACTCACGGAATCGGCTTTCCATCTCAATTTCAGTCGTGTCAGCTAACAGTTTTGCAAATTGTCGTGCAGGCGTTTCTGCGGCCTGCGCTTCGAGGGACATGAAAACCTGCAGGAGTTCCCGAAGCTCAGAATCGAACAGGTGTCTGATCTTGCTGCGAAATTCGAGGAGCATCAGTCGGATTTCGCGGTTTGTTCGGTGCTGGTGTGCTAGGTGTCCAATTGTCGGCTCAAGGTTGACACTATTAGCAGGTTGCGCACAGTCTGTCGGGCGACTCAGTCCGTTGCACTCGCAGCATTTCATAAGTTCATTTCTATCTTCGTAGGAACAGGTCAATAATGTTCCACAGTGGGGGCACTGCCATTCGAATGCATCCTCATCAATCTCCTCGACCTCCACGGCGTCCTTGGCGGCTTTGGCGATGCGGAACTTCAAGGCCGTCTTCGCCGGGATGTGGATCGGCTCGCCGGTCTGTGGGTTACGTCCCACTCGAGCCTTGCAATTAACCAGCATCAGTTTTCCCAGCCCGGGAATGGTGAAGCCGTTTGGGGCTTCCTGGTAGGCCAGTGCGGCCAGCGCTTCCAGAACCTCCACCATTTTCGTCTTCGGAAGGTCTGTTGCATCCGCCAACGCCTTGAGAATCTGCGACTTCGTCATTGCTTTTGCCATGTGCATTGTTCCTTATCAGCAGCAGAATTACGGAAATGAAAATTTCGATGGATATTATACCACTTCTTTGTTCCGAAGAGATCATATAATAGCCGGCGGGTGGTCGGAGCAAGGATTGTTGATAGCGTGTGGCACCTTCAACCGTAGCGTAGCGGAGGAAAGTGGGTGCTTGCTGCGAAAACAAACAACGTCTTCAGGAGGCACAATTGGCCGGTATCAGGACACCCACAATCTGTATTTCAAATGTCCGTCGATTAGGCCCGAAGGGCCGACCAGAAGTTAGCCGTGGGCGCCTGCCACGCCGTAGCCTTAGCGAAGGCGGGTAAGCCCACGGTGAGAGATACCCCTTATTGGCAAAGCCCCGAAGGGGCGAAAGAGCATTGTTTGTAAGGGGTTCTGTCGCCCCTGAAGGGGCTGGGCGGTTTGGGCGACGCTGTCCGGGGGCTGACGCCCCCGGCTAACTTCTGTCGCCCCGTTGGGGCTAACAAAAACAGCGGGTAGGCCGGGGCAAGGATTGTCGCTCGTGCTACGTAGCGACGCTGCTTCACAGAGTAGCAATGGTGGGTATCACCCTCAACCGTAGCAGGTAGGTCGGGCATACCTGCCCGACATTTTTATCTGAGTTTAAAAATTTACAAGAAACCTACGCACTACGCACTGTCAGATTGTCAGAATTGACAAGTCCCGCAGGGGATGCTGCGCACAGACTGACAGGCGTGTCAGAAAAAACACTCGTCAGGACGTAGCCCGCCGTAGCCTGGACGGTGTTGTCGCGGTCGGATTTTTTGAAAAATTTTATCTTCCGGCAGGGCCGGGCTTTGCCGAATTCCGCACATTTCCTGGTGCCGCGTTTGCACAATAAAGACTGTAGTAAAAGGCGTCGATAGGACGCCCGGTGGATATTTGATAATAAAATAGAGGGCGTAGGGAATAGGGAAAAGACCGGAATACCGGATTACCGGAAGACCGGAATCCGGAGGAATCCGCAATCCGATATCCACAATCCGCAATGGTCCGTTTGTACCGTTTGGGTAAAACAGGCAAAGATCAAACCTGACCGGAGGGGCAAAAATGGGTGAAAAATTGGGGAAATTTTCGTATGTGCCTGGCTAACAAAGACTTACGAAATTAGACACCGCTCCCAATGGTTCCCAATGATTCCCAACGGTTCCCAATGGTTCCGAATGGTTCCGAATGGTTCCGTTTGGTTCCGTTTGGTTCCGTTTCGTTCCGTTTGGTTCCGTTTTGGTTCACTAACATGCACCTAGTTCCCTCCGCTGCGCTCCGGGAACTCGCCCTGACGGGTAATGGAAAGTGTTACCCATGTGCCCGGTCTAAAGTGTTACCTATGTTCCCGGTTGCACAAAGTGGGTGCTTGCTGCGAAAACAAAACAACGTCTTCAGAAGGCACACAAGCCCCCGGCACTGCCGGGGGATAATGCGCCTCAACGTTTCAACATCATCGGTCCGTTTCAACGTCATCCCCCCGTACTAACATTATCCCCCCGCAGTGCGGGGGGCTTACCTATAGATGACTTTCGGTGAGTTACCCGTGCTACGCTTACACGTCGAGGTTTTTGACTTCGAGTGCGTGTGCTTCGATGAATTCGCGGCGGAGTTCGACGTTGCTTCCCATGAGGACCGAGAACATTCTTTCCGCCTCTTCCGCCTCGGCGGCCCGGACGCGCAGGAGCGTCCGCACCTCCGGGTCCATCGTGGTTTCCCACAACTGGATGGCGTTCATTTCGCCCAGGCCCTTGAAACGTCTTATTTCCATGCCCTTGGAGCCAAGTTCGCGTATGGAGGTGGTTACGCCCGCGATGTTGTCCACCTCAATGGTTGCGTCTTCGCTGATAAGGGCAAACCTGGCCGGGGCCTTCTCGCCGGTAACGGATTCTTCGCGGACAAGGAAATAATCGTCGATGTTCAGACCTCGCGTGGCGAGTTTGGAGATGATCTTTTCGATGTCTTTGACTTCGTGGAGTTCGGCCTTTTTCTGGAGCCTCGGCAGGCCGCTTGTCCCGTTACCGTTACCATTGCCGTTACCTGCCCCGTTGGGGTCGGATTCATCCGCAACGAGCGTATCGGTGTACTTGATGAGCACTTCGTCGAAGTCCTTCTGACTGTGACAGAAAACGTCTTTCCCGTCGATGACGAGCCAGTGCGTCGGTAGTTTCTTCTGTTTCCTGTTGTCCATGAGTCCTGCGAAGCTCAACCCCCGTCGTTCGACGATGTGGATCTTCTCGGCCAATGCGTCGAGTATTTCCACCAGTTCGCGTAGTTTCGCGCCCTTGATTTCGGTCTTTTTCTGTTTTCCGTTTTCGCTGCGGATTTGGAATGATGTCCCATCCAGACCCAGATTAATCAGCGTATCCCGCATAGCGGATTCGTTGAGGACGTATTCCTTGTGTTTTTTTCGTGTTACCAGGTACAGCGGCGGCTGGGCGACGAAGATACGCCCGTTGAGTATCAGCGGCTTCATGTGACGGAAGAAGAACGTCAGCAGCAGCGTGCGGATATGCGAACCGTCAACGTCCGCGTCCGTCATTATGATAATTTTTCCGTATCGGCATTTGCTGACATTTACCTCGTCGTTTCCGATACCACAGTCCAGCGCCGAGACGATGTATCGGATTTCATTGAACGAGAGCACTTTGTCGATGCGTGCTTTTTCGACGTTGAGGATTTTTCCCCGTAGCGGCAGGATTGCCTGGATGGCGGAATCCCGCCCCTGCTTTGCAGGCCCGCCCGCCGAATCGCCCTCGACCAGGAACAGTTCGGTGCTGGCGACGTCCTTGCTTCGGCAGTCGGCGAGTTTTCCCGGCAGCGACCCGCCGGCGAGGGCGCCTTTTCGGCGTGTCAGGTCGCGCGCCTTGCGGGCGGCGTCGCGCGCCAACTGCGCCTGGATACCCTTGTTGATTATCCGCCTGGCGTCGCGAGGATGCTCCTCAAGCCAGGTTCCCAGCTGCTCGTTGACGGACTGTGTTACGAAGGTCTCGACCTCGCTGTTGCCCAGTTTGGTCTTGGTTTGTCCCTCGAACTGCGGCTCGGCGACCTTTACGGAGATAATGGCCGTCAGACCCTCGCGCAGGTCGTCGCCGGAGGGGACCTTGTCCTTTTCCTTCAGCAGTCCTGCGCCGCGGGCGTAGTAATTCAGCGTCCGCGTCAGGGCAGAGCGGAAGCCCGAAAGGTGCGTCCCGCCCTCGATGGTGTGGATATTGTTGGCGAAGGTGAAGACCGTCTCGCTGTAGCCGTCGTTGTACTGAAGAGCCAGTTCCATCGCGAGCATGGCCTTTTCGTCTTCCTTTTTGATGACGACGGGTCTGTGCAGGGCGGCCTTGCCCTCGTTAAGATGCCCGACGAATGCCAGCAGACCCTTGTTGAACTGGAAGGCGTCTTCCTTTTCCTCGGTCTGGTCTATAAGTTTTATCCGCAGCCCTTCGTTCAGGTAGGCCAGTTCGCGCAGGCGGGTCGAGAGCACTTCGTAGCGGATTTTCCTGTCGGGGAAGATTTCCGAATCGGGCATGAAGGTAATCTGCGTTCCGGATTTCTTCCTCTTACCGATTTTTTTGAGTTTCGCCTGCTTTTTCCCGCGCTGGAACTCCATAAAATAGACCTGCCCGTCGCGGCAGACTTCAACTTCCA
>DAOVLV010000033.1 GCA_030631085.1 Planctomycetales bacterium
GGACATTATGCGTCAGGAAAGCGGATGCAGGAATCCAACGACGCCTAGACACAATGGCAAACGGGTGCGATTGCGATTCCCGAACTTGCACGATAGGATGCAACCATGACGCAAAAAAACGCTATAACACCTTTGATGAGGCCCCGTTACAGCAAATCGCGCATAATGTCCTACCGGTCGCGGCTAGTTTATCTCTCGCCATCGCATTAATTAATTTGGCGGCGGTACTACAAATCGGTTGCGATTTTTTCGAGGACTTCGAGTCCTTCGCGGAGTCCTTCTTCGTTAATCAGCAGCGGCGGGCATATCTTCACCGCACATCCGCCGATACCGACCGGGGCAAAGAGCATGACACCTTGCTGCACCGCGCGGTGGACCAACTGCCAGGCCGGTTCGGGATCCGGATCAGTCGTACCCGGCTTGGTGAACTGCAACGCCCCGACCAGACCCGTCGATGCCCATCGCCCGATTTTCCCGCCCGAAGCCTTGGTGATACGCTCGCAACCGTCAGCCAGGACAGGCGCTAACTTCGCAGTGTTTTCGATAAGACCTTCAGACTCGACGACTTCCAGGTTCGCCAGCGCAGCCGCCGAGCAAACCGGATTGGCCGAGTGCGTGCTGGTCATCTCGCCAGGCCCGTACATGCTCATCAACTCTTCTGTTCCCAGCACTGCCGAGACCGGCATGCCGCCGGAGATACTTTTTCCACACGCTACAAGGTCCGGAACGACGCCAAGATGCGAGAAACCGAACGGTTTGCCGGTCCGACCGAAACCGGCCTGGACCTCGTCGGAGATCATCACTGCCTTGTGCTCGTCGCACCACGCGCGAATTTTCTGCGCATAATCAGCCGGCATGAGCGTCGCGTTACAGCCTTGGAAGGTCTCGCCCATCACGCCGCAAACGTCGTCGGGATTGACACCCCTCTCAGCCAGCGTTTTGACGAATACGTCGAAACTCGTATCTTCCTGGCGGAAACCTTCGGGGAAGGGGACCTGGACGAATTCCGGATGCTCCCCGCCAAGCCACGATTTAAGCGCAGCCGACCCACCTGCCAGTTGCGCACCCATCGACCGCCCGTGAAAACCGTTCTCGAACGATACGATAATGTTCTTTTTTTCGCCGCCGACCTGTTGGCCTTTCGTCCGCGCCAGTTTGATGCAGCATTCGGTCGCTTCCGATCCGGTCGTCAGAAGGAATACCCGTTTCAGCGGAGCCGGGAGCATGGCGGTGATCTTCTCAACCAGTTTGACGCGAATCTCCGTCACGAAGCAGTAGGAGTGGTACATTCCCTGGTTGGCCATATCGGCGATGGCCTTGACGATTTTCGGATGCCCATGCCCGGACGATGTTACCAGCACGCCGCTGGAGAAATCGAGCCAGGTATTTCCGTATGCGTCGGAGATGGTAAATCCCTGACCGTGGTCCCAGACGATTGGCGGCTGACCGCCCATGCTCCGGGGTTCGAGGTCGCGAAGACGCTTGAGTAATCCAACAGACTTCGGCGTGGGAATCTGCGTGCAAATTGTACGATATTTCGTCTTGACCGGAGCGACATCCTCCGGAACGAGTGGAAATTCCTTGGTAGCCATATTTGTTGGTGTTCCTTTCTATCAATCGTAAAGATTTTTAATGTCTAATTCCTAATGACCAATGTCCAATCAATGACCAATGACCAATGACTAATGTCTAAAATCTCCGCTGCGTTTTTTAGTCATTGGGCATTAAACATTCATTAGACATTGGTCATTAGACATTAGTCATTTCTGTTCATACTCTCTAAACCCTACTGCCGACTTATCGTAATCTATCAGCACTTCCCGCCCGCCGGACAGGATACTCTTACGGCCTGCCTCGACCACCAGTTCGTTATAACTGCTGTTGGCGGGGGTGGCCATTATACCTTCTTTGTCGAATTGTTTAATAAGTTTCTGCCGCTGGGCCAGGTCGTCAATCGCTCGCGCCTCACAGCCTGCTCGGATGATATACTCGGCGCTGCGTTGGGCGTATCCGACGGGCGTAAGTCCGCCGCCGCCGAGGTCGAGCAGTTTGAAGTAATCGGGGCTTGGTTCAGCGTAAATCGTATCGCCCGGATCGCTCCCTGCCGAGTTGTAACTGTGTTTTACGCCGCGATACTGGTCGCGGTGCAGAAGCAGCGTCGCGTCGTTGTCGCCCTGGCACCACATTGTCAGGCCTTGGGCGTTCCCGCCGGGGGCGGCATTGGGATATCCTATCGCATCGACTACGCTCAGCGACGCTCCGTTCTCCCAGATAATCCGTCCGTCCGTCCAGAGGTATCCCTCTCGCCCGTTGGGGTACTTATCGACGATGCCATAGACGCTTACGGAAACAGGTTTCAGGCCCGTAATGAACGCCACCAGATCGACGTAATGACAGCCGACGTAGGTGAACATATCGGAGTTTTCGCAGGTGCACCAGTTCTGGAAGTTCGAGTCGCGGTAGTACCACGGCTCGATCATTTGCGCCTGCGCGAGGCGAAACTCTCCGAACCGACCTGCCCGGTATGCCTGGCGGGCCATCAGGTTGCGGTCGTCGAACCGCTTGTGATATTCGACGCCGACGATGAGGCCTCGCTCGTACGCGCGGGCGGCGATTTCTTCTGCCTGTGCGTGCGAGAGAACCAGCGGCTTGACGATGCAGACGTGCTGGTCGTTTTCGATGGCGGCGTCCAGCACGTCATAGTGGAATTGGTCGGGAACGGCGATTACGGCGATGCCGCCGCGCGGAGCGTCGGCGAGGACTTCTTTGTACATATCGGGGAATTTCTCATCCGCGCCGACCTTGGCCGGATCGGGATGAGGCCTGAAACTCTGACCCGGAAAGGCGTTTTTCAGCGTCTCGTCATTGGCCAATTCAGCCAGTGGGGCTGCGTTCAGTGCGCAGATGTGGATGTCGCCGACCACGCCGGCCCGCTGGAGGTGATAGACCGTCGGAAGCAGTTGAATCCGCGTAATCATCCCACCGCCGACAAAAGTTACCTGTGGCAATGTGTCTGTATTAGTCATTGATACTTTCTCCGCTCTTACAACACAACCCGCCCGTCTGACCGACCGGCAAGCACAGAAATTTACGCCATAGACCGTTTTCAGTCAAGGACGCGGTTTAGATGTTGACGCGGCAGTGGCGTTGGTGATAAAAAGCAATGTGGCATATGAAAGGATTGAGAGATGTGGGATTGGAAGAAAATCGTAATCTTTTCTGTTCCGTTTGTCCTTTTGCTGTTTGGGGCGATTGCGTGGCTTTTCCTGAGAAAGACAATCCGCTCCCGCGTGCGCGTCGCAAAGCAACTCAAGGCCGACCCGGACATCAACGAGTGGCTGGTCGTCTTCAGCTGGAGCCGGAAGGTACTGTACGTGCCGGTGATACTGACCTCGCTGGTGGCGTTTATATTAATGCTGATGAAGGACGGCGGCTGGATACCCGGAATCAATGCCGGAATCGTCGGCGGAATATGGGTAGGCGTATTCATCCTGAATTTCCTCGTCGATGAATACGAAATGAGTATCAAGGTGCTGCTGATCGTGCTGCTGTGCGTGATTGTCCTTTTATTGTGGCTGATGTTCATGGGCTGGCTGATGCCGTTCCTGAAGTTTTTCAGGCATTTCGGTATAGAAATCAGTCCCATGGGTTATATGCTGCTGGCGATGGTGTTCTCGCTGGCCATTCTGATTGCGTGGCTGAGGGGGTTGTTCTATTACGTAGCCATTACGCCGAACTACATGAATATCCAGGTCGGCCCGACGGAGACGGGCGAACAGATTGCCCGCGAGGAGTACAGCACTCGGATCGACACGGGCGATTTCCTGGAAAGGCTGCTGGGCTTCGGGCGGATTATCATTACCTTCAGCGACCAGCGCCGTCAGCCAATGATGCTGCTGGTGGGGCGGATAGGCAAAAAGGCTACCCTGCTGGAGTCCATTCGCGGAAAACTCGCGCTCGACCGTTATCAATCGGCGACCGAAGGGGTATAGAAGCGTAGGCTGGGACGGAGCGAAGCGGAGCCTCGGCAATTTGAGAAAGGTGGGACTCCGCTTCGCTCCGTCCCAGCCTACGACTTGACCTCCCTGGTGAATTTTCTCGTCGGAATCGGGATATTGCTGTATAATATGTAATGAGTTACGGCTCATGGCTCATTGCTCAACTGAATAATGGATATAAAGGAGGATTTTCCATGAAGGCTCGCAATCGCGTTGCTGCGCTTATCCTGTCGGGGCTGGTTTTGTGGGGTAATGCATCGGCTGTGGCCGAAGATGCTCACCTTCAGGCGGCAGGGGCCATCGGGCTTGGATACGTGGGGATGTACTACGGCCTGACTAATCCGGCTGGTGGTGCCTGGTACGAAGGCGAGGATATTATGGGTTCGCCTTCGACGACCTGGCTGGCGGTGGTGGATACGGGGGCATCGGCGACTATCCTGGGTAGATCGACGCAGGAGGCCTACTACGCCGGGACGGCCATTCCGATGCAGGATTACCCGGCAGTGAAGTTCTCCGATATAGGCTTCGGCGGAACGGAGGATTTTGCCGTTACCCACCCAGTTCAGGTGATGCTTGCCGGTCAGAAGGCGGCGGCAGGTGATACGGAAAATCACAGTCTTTACACAGCCTACACTCCGTCAATGACGCTTGCCGCGACTCACGATTACATCGGCGGCGGCGTGATGGACTTTGACATCATCGGAACGAGCATTCTCCAGGGCCAGGTTCTCCGTGTGGACCCGCACCATCTGGAATTCCTTCGCTGGATGCTGATTACGATGGCAGGGTCGCTTGGGCATAACCCTCCGGAGGCGGGCGGCGATGTCCTCTATGTGCCGATGACGATGCGGAACTTTTTCACTGGGGATCAGAGCGCCGCGGTCGGCGACAATCCGATGATTCCGATGAAGATTCGCCGAACGGCTTCGGACGCTTTCGCCGAACGGTCAGCCTTGTTCGACACCGGCTCGCCGGTCAACTTCGTCTCGGAATCTTTCGCACTCGATGCCGGTATAGACACAAGCGCCACAGCCGAGTTGACGATACCCGTTTCGGGCGTCGGCGGATCGCCCACGATGCGCCCCGGCTGGTACGTGGACGCGCTGGCGCTGGAACTGGGCAGAGGCAGGGAAGACGACGATCTGGTTATTGGAAATACAGCCGTTTTCGTCATCCCCGACGCGGAGATGCCCGGCGGCCTGGACGCCATACTGGGAAGCGGAATTCTCTCTCCCCCGTCGTCCGGGTTTCCCGATACGACTGTCGCGGAGTGGTACGTCGATATGCGGAACAGCGACGAGGCATACCTTATAGTTGTGCTTCCCGAGCCGACTGGGATTGTTCTGCTGATGGTGGCCTTTCCGGTCATTTTTCGCCGCAGGTCCAAAGGTCGAACTACCCTACGACTCCGCAGAAAGCCTACGGTTTCTTTGTCGGTGTGATTACGTCCCACAGGATCACGGTTCTGTCGCTGCCGCCGGTGGCCAGGGCCTTTCCGTCCGGCGAAAACGCCACATGCCCAAAATTGCCCTTTACGGCCGCCAATTGTCGGTCCTTTACGGTTGACAATTTTCGGCAGGTCTTGACGTCCCGGATTTCTATTTCGTTGGACACCGTCACGAGCATCCTGCTGTCAGGAGAAAAAGCGACGTTGTAAGGAGTGAGGTGCCTAGGGGGTGAGATGGGCCGGACTGCCTGTTGACTAACATCCCATATCCGACTGAGAAACGCGCTGCTGAGGATAAGCCTGCCGTCCGGTGAAAAGAGGATAACGTCCATTGAAAATTGCTGGCAGATGCCTTTAGGTTGTTTCGGATCTCGCCATTTTCGCCTTGTCCACGTGCCCGTATCCCACAGATAGATTGCCCCCGAGCCTTGCAATTTACCGTTGTTGGCGGTGTACTCGACACCTTCACCTGCGACAAATGTCTTTCCGTCCGGGCTGAACGCAACAGCCGAATAACATCCCTTAAGGATTCGGGTTTTCTTGCGAGTGTTTAGGTCGAACATGTGAACGTTGCTGCAGAGCAGGCCGACGACGGCAAGTGTCTTTCCGTCCGGGGACAGCGCCATTGCCTTCAATTCCCTGCTGCCCTTGCTGAGCCCGCCGAGATTGTAGATCCTGCCGGTCTCGCCGATCCGTTTGAAACTGTCGAGGTCCCAGATATCGACGTGAGATTTTTCCTTCGCGACCAGGCGTTTTCCGTCGGGAGTTATCGCGAATGCGCTGTAATCCTCCCTGATGAATTTATAGTGGATGCGTTTGAGCGTTTTTGTGTCCCATACGGCCAGGTCTCCTTTTGGTCTGAACCACGTTCGCCAGCCGCTTCCGATGATTAACCTCTTTCCGTCCGGTGTAAAGATCAAAGCGCCAAGATTCCCCCGATGTTTGCCCAGGACCGCCCGCTTTTTCAGTGTTACTTTCCGTACGGACGTATGAGTATCTTTTTGTGAAGCGGCGGTTCCGCCTACCCTTGTCGCGGTGGGCTTCTTGCCGTTGCCTTCGCACCCCGGCATGAACCAGGACAAGAGCATGATGGCCAAATACCGCAGGGCAACATATTGTCTGGACATTGTACTCACTCCTTATTTTCAGAGCATTTCGCCGGCGCGACACCTACTCTCCAATAATTTCCAGCAGCCCTTCGATGATCTGATTAAGTTCGTCTGCGGAGGCTGTGGCGATCTTCCTGCCAAGTCGCTGGACTGAAAGTGTGCGGATCTGGCTGATTTTTACCCAGGACGTCTTGGGGAGTTTCAGACTTTGAAGTTGGAGGGTCAGAGGGAAACCTGCCCGTTGCGGCTGGGAGGTCAACGCCGCCGCAATGACCGTCCCGGAGTGCTTATTGAAGATTTCGTGGCTGAGGACGACCACCGGTCGCCGACCTGCCTGCTCGTGGCCTTTGGTTGGATTGAGGTTTGCGAAGAGGACGTCGCCCCTCAGTATTCGGGCCATTGGTTTAACTCCTCGGACAGCCCCTCGTCGGCCATTGCCTGCTCGGCCTTGGGGTCGAGTTTTCTGCACTCGCGCGCCAATCGGGAATGTTCAAGTCGCTCAACCTTATCCCGAACGGCGACCTGAACCGCTTGACTGCGACTACTGAATGCCCGGTTTTTCACAAGGCGGTCCAACCTGCTCAGCAGGTCAGGCTCCATTGAGACAGCGAATTTTTTTACAGCCATAACTATTCTCCAGTATTACCAACAATCATACCGCAGAATCCATGCTATTTCAAGCCCGCAATGGTCCATTATTGATTAAACCTCTGCCAATCCGGTGGGTTTTTGAGTTTGTAGAGCATTTCGCCGGCGCGGGGGATGTAGAATCGGCCTTCGTCCTCCTGGCCTTGCCAGTCGGCGATGTCAATCGAGGCGGGGTCGCGGTAGTCGAGGTTGATCTTTCGGCATCGCTGCTCGGAGATACCGGTGGCCAGCGTAACGCGGACGCGACATTTTTCCACGCCGTCGGCATAGGTTCCGATTCCGCGGACGTGGCTCAGGTGGGCCAGCACGCCCCAGGGATAGCCCTTGAACCTGTCCCACTGAGCGAGGAAGTAATCCCGCGTATGGTAGCCGACCTCGTCGATGACCGCCCCGTGGGTGTAGGAGAGTTCCGTAACGTGCGGGGCGTAGATAATCAGTTCGCCTCCGTCGGCGACGATCGGCTCGGTCTTGTACATGCACTTACCGGCTGTCCATATGTCGTCGTACATCTCCGGCGAGCGGGCAAGGATCGAATCGAACGAGCGGTCCATATAGGTAACGTGAATCTTCGCCGATAAGTCCGCCGCCGCCGACCAGGCGTCTTCCGGGCTTCCGAAGTACAGGCCGAAGAGGCCGTCCTTGGTCGTTACCATGCACAGGGCGAATTTGTCCATCTTGAGCATCTGGGCCGCCCGATCCACGGTCGCGCGGATGGGCGTTTTCTTCGTGCCGATGATTTTAGGGTTGGTAATCACAGCCCCCAGCCAATGGAAGAAGTTCAGCAGTTCCGCCCCGCAGATACCGGGGAAGAAATACTTATTCCCGCCGGAGAAACCGACGACTTCGTGCGGGAACACAGGCCCGCATATCAGCACGCGGTCGTAATCGAAGACGAGACGGTTGACTGTAACTTTGACGTCCATTTGGAACAGCCCGCCGCTGATTTGGTCTATCTCATCGGCGGTCAGCGTCCCGACGTGGGCAAGGGCCTCTTGATTCTGCCATTCGTGGTTGAAGGCCTTTGATTGTCCGAAGACCTTTTCCCATTGGCCTGGCTCGACGCCGAAATGCTTTTCGATGTGTTCGTTGTTCATCGGCGGATGTGTGCCCAGGGCGATGAGGTAGTCCAGTTTCGTCGCTTTCGGCGCGAGATTTTCGTGCAGCGCCCTTGCCAGCACCGGCAATGGGCAGGTGCGTGTATGGTCCGGTACGATTACCAGTACGCTCTTTCCGTCGGCGTTCAGTTCGCCGGCTGATTGTGCGACGATGTCCCGCATCTCTGCGTCAGTCAATGTCCGTTCGACGTATCCTTGTCCGATCATTACTCTGGTCCTTTCCCATGTGTCGTGTCGGGATATTGTAGCGACAAGGGGTGGTTAAATGGAAGACGCCGATACTGCCGATAATCAGCAGGGTCAGTACGCCGGGTTCGGGCACGGAAGTCTGGTCGAACGAGCAGTCAGAATCGTTGGATGCCGGATCGACTTAAACGGACGGGTTTTCGCCGGATGAGATGGTTGGGCCGTTGATGCCGGCGGTGGCCGATGAAAGCGGCAGGAAAAACAGAGAAATAAGAAGTATTGATAATATACGTTTCGTTACGCGGTCCTCCTGGGGACCTCTTTAGTAAATCTTGCCCTGAGCCCTAACGTGTCTTTGCGCGGCAGCGCGAACCGCGTGGGAGCAGAAATTCTTTTTATGGTGCGGGACCGACTCGGGGTCTCGACCAATAGAAATGTACGATTCGCCCGACGGTCGGGCGAATCGAGAAGGAAAAAAATTATGGTGCTCCCGGTTTTGTAAGGTGCGATTGCGACGGCAGGAAAGTCTCGCTAGAATAGCAGCACGGTACGTTGACTTTATTGAGGTAATTCAGGTGCTCCGTCCCAAATCTAAATCCGCCAGCCGCATTGCCGTCGTGAACGGCGAGGTTTATACCTCGCGGATGGTGATTCGGCGTGGTGTGGTCGTGGTTCAGGATGGGAAGATCGAGGCTGTGGAGGTAGGTTCGCCGAGCGCCCGGCTTCTGAAGGGGGCTTTGGTAGTGGATGCACGGGGGATGATTGTCGCTCCGGGGTTCATTGACCTGCACATCCACGGGGCTGGCGGCGGCGATACCAGCGATTGCAAAGTTGAGTCTATCCGAAAAATGGCTTCGACCCTGGTTAAATTCGGAACCACATCCTTCCTCCCGACAATATATCCAGCCAGTCCGTCCGGGATGATCCGTCGCGTAGCCACCGTCCGTATGGCGGCCGAAGCGCCGAGAAAAGGGGCTGAGATATTGGGCGTGCATCTCGAAGGGCCATTCCTGAACCCCCGGAGAAAAGGCGCACTTCGGGCCAAAGACCTTCGTTCCGCCTCGCTCGAAGAACTTCACAATTTTATAGAGGCTTCGAACGACGGTATTCGCCTCATATCGATAGCCCCGGAGATTCCCGGCGCTATCGAGCTCATCCGGGAATGTCGTAACAGGGGAATTCGGACAGCAGTGGGGCACTCCGACGCTTCCCATGAAGAGATGTCGGTTGGGATAAACGCCGGCATCAACCACGTTACCCACGTCTTCAACGCTCTGCGTCGAACGCATCACCGCGATCCCGGTGTGATGGGCACGGTACTGACCAATCCGGAGATTACCGTGGAACTCATCGCCGATATGCACCACGTCCATCCTGTCGTGGTCAAACTCCTGCTCCTCGCCAAGCCGGCGGACAAGATATGCCTGATTACCGATGCCTTGAGAATCGCCGGCTTGCGAGGGAAACGCTTCATCGCCGACGGGAGAAAAGTAACCGTGGCTGACGGTGTGGCCAAACTGCCTGACGGTACTATCGCCGGAAGCGTCCTTACACTCAACCGGGCAGTCGGGAATATGGTTGCCACCGGGATGGTGCCCCTGGAGGATGCTCTCAAGATGGCCAGCGTCATTCCTGCCAAGGTTTTGGGTGTGAACCATCGCAAGGGGAACATCCTCCCCGGAAGCGACGCCGACATTGTGATATTAGGCCGGGATTTTGATGTGCAGATGACAATGGTCGGCGGGAAGATCGTCCACCGAAAACGCAAATCTGTTTAATTGGTGTCCCCGACTATAATCAATACGGAAACGTTTCGGACCAGGGCGTTTTTGACAGTTGTGTCAGGAGGCGCCCGAGGTGTTCGGCGGCGTTTTCGATGAGTCCC
>DAOVLV010000325.1 GCA_030631085.1 Planctomycetales bacterium
AAATCGGGTAAATGCTGCTGTCATACCTGAAGTCAAGTTCGGCCAGCACTTCCAAGGCCCATTGCGTATCCGGCCCGATGGAAAACGCCGGCGCACGATGTCCCTCGACAGCCTGTCCGGTGATGTCCTCAAGAAGTTTCTTCGTGTCGCCGACCTCCCGACTGAACTCGTCGCGGGAGAGTTTGAAGACCTGGTGGTGATAAAATCCGTGTACGCCTACTTCGTGATTCCGTGCTGCGATATCTCGCACAAGTTGAGGGAACGTCTCGGCTACTTCGCCCAGTATGAAAAACGTCGCCTTGACGCCATGCTCGTCAAGAATTTCCAGAATGCGCAACGTATTGCGCACCACTGCCTCGGTCGGCGGGCTATCCACGCCCATCCAATCGCGCATCATGACGCTATAGTAATTCTCGACGTCGATTGTCAGGGCGTTTGTCATTCCTGCTTTCCCTAATCTAAATCTCTACCTAGTTTTTTCTTCCAGACGGCCGGACTGGCATACTTCTTCAACATGCCCAAAATGAAGCCTGCCAGCGGCATCAGATCATAGAGGTCAAATGTCTGATAGCAGACGCTCTTACCGAAAAACTTGAAAAATGGTGGCCAAGCGGATCGCCTGGCCTTCTTTTCCGAAAATAAATACCATAGGATATCCATGCACAGATTGCGTGAATATACGCCGAGTTTATAAGAGTCGATTTTCGGAATCGATTGGCCCAGCGCCAGGCGAATGTGCAGGTCGGCATAGTCGATCCCCGCTGCAAAGCCTATTTTGATTCCGGCAGTTACGCGCGGGTTAATCTCCAGGATTTTCGGCACGTTGTCGCGCGGGTCGAGCATCAGGTCAACATCGGCAGCACCGATCCATCCGATTCCTTCCAGCAACCTGCGGACGTTTTCCTGAATATCAGGTCGGTGTATCGTAACGTTCGCGGTGCTGGTTCCTCCGGTAACCGGAAAGAACCTGGGTTTGGCGATGACCATGCAGACCTTCATGCGGCTGTCGGCGTCGAGGAAGGCTTCGGCCTGAAATTGCGTGCCTCCCTCCAGCGGAATGAATTCTTGTATGAGCAGTTCGCCATACCGTTCACGGAGAGCGCCGAAATGACGGCGCAATTCATCAGGGCCCTCAAACCGGTGGAGACCTATCGCTCCGATGCCTCGTCGCGGTTTGACCATCACAGGAAAAGGTGTCTTGACGACGATGTCTTCCAGATTTTCTTCGTCCGGGAAGAAGGTTTTTGGGCACGGTATGTCGTTTTCCATACAGAAGGCCATGGTCTTGGCCTTGTCGGCGGCCCGATCGAACACTTTCAACTCCGGTACTGTAACGCGAGTATATTTCAGTAGTTCCTGTTTATTTCGTGCGACGATACCGGCGCTAACATCTCCGACGGGAATCGTAACGTCGGGCCTGTAACGCCGGATATACCTGAACATTTGTTCTGTGAACGTGTCGGGGTCTTCGAAGTAGTTCGCCCAAAGTAACCGTCGGTCGGGGTAACGAGAGAAATAGCAGGGAGAGAATTTCGATCCGCAGGCGACTGCAACGTGGTGCTTGGCCGTCTTGAGCGAACGCATAAACGGCAGGGCCTGTCGCCCGCTGTCCAGGATTAACACTCGCAATCGACTTGACGCCCCACTCATAGTTAACACGCGGTTTTTCTCTTACGTTTCGCGCAGACCTGTTGGAATACCTCTACCAGTTGCCTGGCGATTTTCCTGCGATCGTACTTTTTGAAGGCAATCTCACGGGCCAGGCCCCCGATGGCCTTGGCTTCGTCGGGGTTATCGGCCCAATGGGCGATCTTCTCAGCCAATTCTTCCGGCTTCGCCGGATCGGCATAGACGCCGGTTTCGTCGGCGCGGACCATGTCAATTGTCGGGCCTGTGAAATTAACCACGCTGGGTAGCCCGGAAAACATATAATCGAAAATCTTGTTCGGTGTAACCGGTCTTTCGCCTACGTTCGCCAATATCATCAGACCAATATCGCAACCGGCCAGTATGCCCGGAAGTTCGGTCTTCGGAACGTAGTCAACAAACACGACGTTGGACAGATTCTGTTGCTCGGCTCGCTTGATGAGCCTGGGCTTTTCCATTCCGTTACCGACGAGAACAAAGGCGATGTCATTGCGATCTTTCAGGCACTGTGCCGCATCCATGATGTAATCCAACCCGTTAGCCCGTCCGTGAACACCGGTGTAAACCGCCACCGTCTTATCCGTCAAACCGTGCTGCGCTCGAAAAGTCTTATCCGGCTGTAACTGCTGAAAAATGTCGCCGTCGGCGCCCAGAAGAACAGTTTTAAGTTTACATTGCCGATACCCTCGTTCCAGCAGGCGCTTTTCAAAACCGGGGGAAACAAATAATATTTTATCGGCTTTGGCGTACAGGAATTTTTCCAGGGCAGAGAGGCCCCGTGCGACGAGGCTGCCTTCACGCAGGTTGCCGGAGATGATGTCGCTTTCCGGCCAGAGGTCGCGTACTTCGAAGACGAACGGGACGCGCTTCAGGCGGGCGCCAATATATCCGGGGATGCCAACGGTCAATGGCGTGTGCGTGGCGAAAACGACGTCCACCCTCCGCAGAAATGCCGCAGCAATTGCAGCCATAAATGCAAACAACCAAAAGCCAACAAACCTGGCCAGAAACCCCTGTTTATTGGAATAGACGACGTTGCAAATAATTACATTGAATCCATCCATCCGGCACTTACGGAACGGCTTGTACCACGGAGCCATCTTCAACCCGCTCACATCCGCGACGCCGCAAATCATGGTAACCTTGTGTCCCATCTTGGCCAAGTGACGGCTCACATCGTAACTGCGTGTACCGCCGTAGCCTTCATTCGTGCAGAAGTGCTGGTGGATGTAGGTTATGTGCATTTGTGTCCCTTCATTTGATTCTTGCCTGTTCAGCCGGTGCTTTGGCGGGCCTGGGTCGGCGTTTTAGCGGTACCCCCAGCATGACAAACGCCAGTTTCGGTAAACGTCGGATGAAATAGCCGATAACCCACGAGATAAATATCGTGAGCGCAATTGCAACCGGCACAATCAGCCAGCCCGCAGCAGCCGCTATGCCTGATTTGATCAGAACAAGCACTACCGCGTGCCCCACAATAACATGGAACAGGTAAATATCGTATGAATAAAAACCGACATTAGCCAGCCACGACTGAATCCTGCCTTGCTTGCGGCCCCACAGGCTGCAAAACCATACGACGCAGAAGCCGGCAGCAAGATAGCCGATCCAGCGCACGCTTCTGGACAAGGTCGTCCAGGCGACGCCTCCGGG
>DAOVLV010000193.1 GCA_030631085.1 Planctomycetales bacterium
CTCCCCGCCAAAGTGCGTCTGCGAAACTGCTGTTGTCTTCGACGCCGAGCCAGCGCGAAGACGCCGCCTGTCCGTCAAGATCGACCAGCAGGACCTTCTGCTTCAGTTCACCCAGGGCTGCCGACAGGTTCACCGCCGTTGTCGTCTTTCCGCTTCCGCCCTTCTCGTTGACAATCGCTATTATTTGCATTTTTGTTATTGGATCGTCGGCGTCTCCGTCGGACCCGCTCCTGTCGCAGCCTTAATTTGCCGTTTTCAAACCGGCATCGGGTGCTTTATCTCGTCTTTGAGCGGCGTCAGGGCTGCACTCAGGCTCAACCCGATCGCCACCGCCCATGACGGGTTTGACTTTTGCCGGTTGAGGTCCGGGTCCCATTGCCCCTGCTGTGACCATTTAATGCCCGCCATGGGGTCGCCCACCTGTGCGGGCAGGTTCAATCGCCTGGCTATGGATTCGCACAGACGAGAGTTGTATGCCTGTCCTCCCACAAAGATTACGCGCTCGATGGCGCGGTCGGTAAATACCGATTCGTGGTATCGCAGGCACTTGATTATTTCTTCGGCGATTTCGACAATTCTGGCGTCGAGTAATCTGAACAAGTCGTCTTCTGCCTCTGAATTATTATTGTCGTCGCGCATTTTTCGGCGAATTCGACAGGCCTGTTCGATTGGTATTTTCAGGGCGTCGGCAACGGTCCGGTCGAGGTTCAACCCACCGACAGGCAGATTTCTGGCGAAAACCAACTTTTGTCCGTGGGCCAGAACGACCTGTGTTCCGGTCCATCCGAGGTCTATGAACAACGTCGTGCGGGATTCACCGGTATCCTGGTTGAACAATCGCGAGAAGCACTCCACGATCGCGCAGGCCTCGATATCGACGCCTACCACTTCCAGTTTGGCGTGATTGGCCATATGGAGACAGGCGTTCACATCACTTTGGGAAGTTGCCACTACGAACCGCACCTGCATTTCTTCACCGTTGTCGTAAGCCTTCCCGACAAGATAGTGGCGAATAATGGCGTCTTCTACCGAATAGGGCAATTGACCGTTCAGTTCTGTCTTGATGACCTCATCCACGTTGTCCGACATAGCCATTGGAATCTTGACCTGTCGGATGGACGTAAAGGCAGCCGGGAGGGAAAGAATCACCTTGCGTCCCTTGAACACACCGGACTTCATTAAATGCTGGATTTTCTTTGCCTGAATTCCTAATCGTCGGGTGGGGTCGTCATGGTATTCTGTGGGGATTTCAACCGATTTTGCAGCCATGAGCTCCAATTTATTATCGGAATTCCCGATTTGAGCCATTTTGAGGCTGCTGGAACCCAAGTCCAAGCCGATAGGTAGATATTTACCCCGATTTTTCTTAATCCACACGGCACATCTCCGATAAAAGCAGACATCGTACGCAATTAATAGATGGATTTATCCTGAGGCGGGGCGGGTGTTCGGGACTGTACACGCGAACATCGCGACAATCCGCGAGGGATTCCACGCTTTCCGTAGTGCGTAGCACCGCTTGCGCGGGGACACTACGTGCTGCGTTCCAGTCTTTCGGCTGGTTTGCCACCTTTTCCCGCCTTAGTCACTCCTTCTAATGAACCATACGTTTCATCGGCTCATGACGCCAATGATATTAGTAGTTTAGTTGGCGGGAGACTTGTAAAGTCTGCGTGGGTTTATTGGGCTTGATTCAGACCGAAATCATACCGTTGCGGGTGCCGACTGCGAAACCAGACCTTTCGCCGTAAAGTTCATAGCGACATTTCTAAAAAACAGGAAAACCCGCAAGGTAAAAGGCGGTTAATAATTTCGTGAATTCGTGGTAAAAGATCCATGTAACCTGTCCCTTCGGGATTCATGGCAAAAGTAAAGGAGATTCCAGATGAAGGCAAACAAGCAGTGGCTTATCGGAATAGTTGTATCAGTCGGCGTGTTGTTGTTGGGTTGTGCCGTTTCACCGGCGGAGACTTATTACGTTTCCCTCAAGGGCGACGACACCAACAAGGGCATGACGGAGCAGGCTGCGTTTCGGACTATCAAGAAAGGCGTATCGGTTCTGAAGGCGGGCGATACGCTCATCATCAAGTCCGGCGACTACGGTGCCGAGCGGGCAGTGTTGAAAAACAGTGGTAGAAAGGACGCGCCTATTCTCATCAAGGCCGAGAAGCCCGGCGAAGCGGTACTGAAAGGTAATCGCAGTGGCGTGGGACTAACCATGATTGACAAGTCCTACGTCGTGGTTGAGGGGTTGAAGTTCACTCGGTATGGCGTGGGCCTGGTAATCAAGCATCGCAGTTCCTACGTTACCGTCAGGCAGTGCATATTTCTCAACAACGAGAACGCCGGCATAGTATTGAACGACGGAGGTCTGCGGGACCCCAAACTCTGCCATCACCACCTCTTTACGAGGAATCAGTTCCTGGACCCGCTCCCGAATACACAGGACTACGGTCTGCGAATGTATTTTTCAAGCAACGTGGAAGTGGTCAATAATTACTTCCACGGATTTCACCACCAGGCCTGTTCATTCAAGTCGATCATGACGGATTCCCGCGTCGCGAACAATGTTTTTGAGGGCTTTCATTTCAGCGCCATCCAACTGGGCCAAAACAGCGACAACAAGAGAATAAAGCAGAGTTCTCGTTCGTACAGGTTGATTGCTGAGGGCAATATCTTTCGCCCCTCGCCGCCATATCGCGCCAAGAGCGCGATTGTTGTAAATAACGTTACGAACGCAATCGTGAGGAACAATTTCATCGACTCGACTTACGGTGAGGACCAGAAAGGCCCCGGCAGGAGGTTCCTCCCCGGCGCAGGCATCCACCTGACTCGACTGTCCAGGGGTACGAAGATATACGGAAATGTCCTGGTGAACATCAAGGCGCCCAAGCCGGCCTTTATGGTCCGCTCCGATTGCGAAATTTACAATAATACCGTCGTCGGCTGCAGTCGGGTACTGGACGTCGCCGTGGGCGCAAAGGCGGTCGTCAGGAACAATATCTTCTACAAGAACGCCCACCAGGTCGGCGTTGCCGAACCTCTCCAGCCGTTTTACAACAAGTATTACGGCTACGTGATGAACGATAAAGGCGTAATGGTGAAACTTCCCCCCGCCGACAAGTCCGCTAAAAGTGTCTTTGATTCCAACCTCTGGTTTCCGGACTGGAAGGGTAAAAGTCCTAACGGCATCAGCGCAGAGCCGCTATTTGTCGGTCCGATCAAGCCGCTGGTCATAAAGAAGGCTTCTGCGAAGTATGTCCCGAACTTCAAGCGGATGAAGGCATATCGCCTGACGAAGTCAAGCCCGTGCATCGACAAGGGCGTCAAGACGGACCTTCCTTTCGTCGGTAAAACCGCCGACATCGGCGCATTCGAGTTCGGCAAGAAGGCCCCGAAGAAAACCACGAAGACCAAAAGCCGATTGATGAAAGGAGTCCAGGTCAAGTGCATCGAGTGCGGTAAGGAATGGGAAATAGAACCGAAAGACGCGATGAGTGTTACCGGGGGGATGGAGAAGGATGGTACGCTAGTTGGTGGGGACTGCCCAACATGTGGGAAGAAGAAATCCGTCTTTCTGATGAACCAGTGTCCGAATTGCAGGAAATACTATCTTTCCAAACGTATTACAGACCCGGACGCTTTCGTTGAGGGCGGCAGCAAGGAAATCTGTCCCCATTGCGGTACGGACCTGTACAAATGGTACAAGGCACACCGAAGAAGGCGGTAGTGCTCCGTCTCCATAATCCTTACCTGTCGCCGAGGCGGGCCAGGGCGCGTTGGATTTCCGACTGAATTTCCTCGATGCTGTTGAGGGGCTTGGTGGGGTTTTCTATCGGCGTGGTTTCCCCGGTGTCGGGATCCATATCCACCGAGCCGTAGCGGGCCAGTTTGCCGGTACCGGACAGGTGCTCGGCGTGGGCGTCGCCTTTGGAATAGTGCCAGAACTCGTACGGATATGGCGGGAATCCGTTTTCGGCCATCAACGCGGTAATCTCGTCGCGGTTCCGACTGGCCTGGGGTGAAATGAACGGCGAGTCCATCGGCATCAATTCGGACGATTCCAGGTAAGGCGCGCCGCGGTCGATCTCCACCCCGTCGTCGCGATTAAGTACGCTGATGTCCAGGGCGCTTCCGGAGGTATGGGGTCCGACCTTGGGGCTGGCGGCCACGAACGCCGAGAGGCGGCGTGACATCTCCTCCGGCGAGGGCATCCTGCCCTTAAGTTCCCACCGCAGACGCTGCAGGATCACGTCGAATAACTCCTCCTTCATCGCCAGGTGTTTCTGTATCGTACAGGTGCGGTAGGCGTCTTCAACCTTGAGTATCCATCCGCGGCTGTTCATTTGGCGGGCTATCGCCACGAAATCTCCTATCAGTCCTTCCCGCAGGTAAAAGAGGCGGTCGAAGCCTTTTGCGACCTTGGTGGTCGAGAAGGCCACCTCCACACCGGCTTCGTCCGCCGCGTCCGGCAGGGGCGCCATGGCTTGGCCGCATTCATCCACCGGATAATCAGATACCGCCGCCATGTGGACACAGGCGGCCTCCATTTGTTCAGCCCAGTACGCCCTGCGGGCGTCTTCGTCGGGTCTTTCAGATTGCATAAGCGTGCTCCTGTCGGATTGGTTGCATCGTTACTTCGCTTTTTTTCGGACTTCTTCCTTGATTCGCTGGATGTGCCCCCGGCCCAGGGCCTTGACTTCGCAACCCAACTCGAAATAACGGCGGATATTCTCGTCGGAGAGTATTCCGAAGCAGTCGATGACAGCCAGCGGCCCGCCAGCCATCTTGACGACCTTGTCCGGTTCGAGCGAAAGGTATGGCTTGTGCGGTACAGCGAGGATGACGGCTTCGGCGCCCTTGATAGCTTTGGAAAGCTCCGGCTGGGTGCGGATGTCGACGACACCGTCCTGGTTGTGGAAGAACCTCGCCC
>DAOVLV010000028.1 GCA_030631085.1 Planctomycetales bacterium
CGAGTATTAAACCGTTCTACATGCGGCTTAGCGATGACGGCAAGACGGTTGCGGCAATGGACGTTTTGGTGCCGAAGATTGGCGAGATTATCGGCGGCTCGCAGCGCGAGGAGCGTCTTGACGTGCTGACCGAGCGGATGAGGGCACAGGACCTGAACCCGGACGATTACTGGTGGTACACCGACCTTCGTCGCTACGGCACGGTCCCGCACGCCGGCTTCGGCCTGGGCCTGGAGCGGACAGTCCAGTTTGCCACCGGAATGTCCAACATCCGCGACGTAATCCCGTTCCCAAGAACGCCGCGCTCGGCGGAGTTTTGATGGCATCCACTATTTGGGAAATATCATGCAATTGAATCCAACTATTCGAGAGATTCGGGAATCCGCAACGCTGGCTATCAACCAGAGGGTGTCGGCTTTGCGGCAGGGCGGCAGGACGATTTGGCATTTCGGGTTTGGGCAATCGCCTTTTCCCGTCCACCCGAAAATGCAGGATGCGCTTCGCCAAAACGCATTCAGAAAGGAATACCTTCCCACGCTGGGTCTGCCGGCATTGCGCGAGGTTATCTGTTCGTTTCACAGGGAGCATTTTCAATACGAATTCGCCCCCGACCACGTTATCATCGGCCCCGGAAGCAAGGAATTAATCTTCCAGGCGCTATACCTTCTTGAAGGTCCGTTAATCCTCCCGGCTCCGTGCTGGGTCAGTTACGCACCGCAGGGCGAAATTTGCGGCAAACCTGTCGTTCCGGTCGTTGCCGAGAAAACCGACGGCTACAAGGTTCGCGCCGAGCAGTTGAGGTCGGCTGGGCGGGAACTTCCCGCCGGGCAGAAAATCATGATCCTCAACAGTCCTAACAATCCCACTGGGGCTGTCTATTCCGCCGATGAATTGCAGGCTTTAGCGCAGGTTTGCCGTGAATTGAACATTATCGTTATCTCCGATGAGATTTACTCTCACGTCTGTTTCAACGGTACGCCGGCGAAGGGGATCGGCTTGTTTTATCCCGAAGGCACAATCGTAACCGGTGGGCTAAGTAAGGCCTTCTCTGCCGGTGGATACCGCCTCGGTTTTCTGGCTGCACCGGCGGAAATGACCGGATTTATCAAAGCCATCGCTACCCTCGCCAGCGAGACCTTCAGTTGTGTCAGTTCGCCCGTCCAGTATTCCGCTATTGTCGCCTTTTCGGACGATTCCGACGTTATGGAATACGTCAACCAATGTACATCGCTTCATCACGTAGCCGGGGATTACCTGTACGAAAGATTCACGGAGATGTCCCTGGGCTGCGTCAGGCCTGAGGGAGGTTTTTACCTCTTCCCCGATTTCGCCCCTTTCAGAAGGTCGCTGGAAGGGCTTGGCATCGCCGGTTCGCCGGATTTGTGTCGATATCTTCTTGAGCACGTTGACGTGGCCATGCTGCCGGGAACGGATTTTTGCCACCCAGCCGAGGAGTTAACCTGCCGGGTAACGAGTGTCGATTACGACGGCGGCGCGGTTTTCGAGGCTTCTCTCACGCAACCAGAACTTGGCTGCGACTTTATCGAAACCCACTGCCCCAATCTGAAAGACGGATGCGACGCGCTGAAAAATTTCCTTGAATCTTTCTGATATTGACCTAATAACCAATTGACCATGAAAGTCGAATTACATTTACATACGAGTCGTTACAGTGCCTGCTCGAAGGCCACGCCGGCTGAGTTGATGGAGCGGTTGGTCCAGACCGGTTACGAGGCTGTGTTTATCACCGAGCACGATGCTGTTTGGAGCGACAGGGAAATCGAGCAGTTGCAACAAGGTTTTCCGGACATCAGGATTTTCCCCGGTACCGAATTGAGCACAGGCCCGCAGAAAATGCAGCACTTGCTGATACTGGGCACGACCGATCCGGAATACACCCGGCTTGGCGATGTGGCGAAGATTCTGGCAAAGGCACGCGATGAGGGACACCTGACAGTCCTGGCGCATCCGTTCCGCTGGGAAGGCGGCGCGGAGATGCTTGCCAGCGGTCTGCTGCCCGACGCCCTGGAATTGCGCACCAACAACCAGAACCGTAAAAAGGCGAAAATCGCCGCCGACGCTGCTGAGCGGCTCGGACTGCCGCTGGTGAACTCCGGCGACGTGCATGGGCTGAAGTTCGTCAACCGTTTCTGGATCGAGACGGACAGACCTCTCCTCAAGGCCACCGACATCCGCACCGTCGTACTCAACCGGGCATACGTCAACCGCAAGAGCGGAAAATAATTTTCGATTTTGTGGTGAGACTACGGTAGAAACGGTATGGCAAATCAAAAATCAAAAATCTAAAATCGAAAATGTTTATTTCTGCCGGTACACGATCCTGGCTTTGGTCAGGTCGTATGGGCTGATCTGTATGAGGACGCGGTCGCCGGGAAGGATGCGGATATAGTGCCGGCGCATCCGTCCGGAGATGTGCCCGATGAGTTGGTGCTTGTTGCCGCCCAGATCAACCTCCAGGCGGAACATCGCGTTAGGCAATGCTTCAAGGACAATCGCGTCGGTCTCAATGTGTTCGGTCTTAGCCATGTTTTTTTCGCAACAGATGAAGGACTATAACCTCGCTGCACGGCAAGGTCAACTATCGAAGCAGTTTATATTCCGTTATTATTGTGTTCGGCCAAACAGCGGGGCGGCCTCCATCATTATACCCGTCATTGACACAGGCCCAATCATATCGCATCATCGGGTGCTTTACAGGCGGGATAATCTCCCGAAGGTGTAAGTATGACTGAAAAGAAAATAGACAACGAACTAATTCGCCATATCGCCTTACTTGCCAGAATTGAAATGACAGACGAGCAGGCCGATGCCCTGGGCCGGCAGTTCGCCGATATCGTCGCCTATGTGGACAAGTTAAGCGAACTGGACACCAACGGCATCGAGCCGATGGCCCACGCGCTGGACGTTTGCAATGTCCTTGCCGACGACGTCCCCGGCGAATCCCTGTCGTCTGAACAGGCCCTCGCAAACGCACCCGCACGCGACGGCGACTTCTTCAAAGTCCCCAAAGTTATCGGAGATTCGCAATGAGCGGCGTTATCGACCTTTCCGCACTGGAGTTGCGCGACGCGATCACCGCCGGCGAAGTCTCCGCTACCGATGCGACACGGGCCTACCTTGACGCCATTGAGACGATGGATAAAAAACTCTGCGCCTACAACGAGACATTCGCAGAGCGGGCGATGCGGCAGGCTGAAATGATAGATAAGGCCCGTTCCGTCGGTCAGCCGATGAAACCCTTGGCCGGCGTGCCGGTGGCTCTCAAAGACAATATCTGCACGTCCTTTGGACTGACGAGTTGCTCATCGAAAATGCTCGAAAATTTCCACGCTCCTTACGACGCCACCGTCGCCGGCAAGTTGGCGTCGGCTGGGGCGATTGTTCTCGGCAAAACCAATATGGACGAGTTCGCTATGGGTTCATCGACGGAGAACTCCGCTCGTCAAACTACGCGTAATCCGTGGGACACGTCGCGCGTCCCCGGCGGATCGTCGGGCGGATCGGCTGCCGCCGTCGCTGGGCGGATGTGCGCCATGGCCATCGGCTCGGATACCGGCGGGTCGATTCGCCAACCGGCGGCATTCTGTGGCTGTGTGGGACTCAAACCAACCTATGGCCGGGTGAGCCGATACGGACTCGTCGCCTTCGGTTCAAGCCTCGACCAGATCGGCCCGCTGACCCGCGACGTAGCCGATGCCGCCATGATGCTCGGCGTCCTGGCCGGGCACGACGGGCACGATTCGACAAGCGTCGATAAGCCCGTGCCGGACTACCTCGCCTCGCTGGATAAACCCATCGAAAACCTCCGCGTCGGGCTGATAAAGGAATTTCATTCCGAATCGCTGGATGCCGAGATTCGTGGGGCTGTGGATAAGGCTGCGGAAATCTACCGCGACGCCGGAGCCGAGATTATCGAAGTCTCGCTACCCCATAGCCGAGTCGATATCGACGAAGCGGGGCAACTTTCGTCCTACGCCGTAGCCTGTTATTACCTCGTCGCCACAGCCGAGGCCTCCAGCAATCTCGCCCGATACGACGGTGTGCACTACGGCCATCGAACCGCCGAAAAGGTCGGCGGAATCGTCGAACTCTACAGCCGAAGCCGGGCAGAAGGCTTCGGCGATGAGGTCAAACGCCGCATTATGCTCGGCACTTACGCGCTGTCGAGCGGCTACTATGATGCGTACTACCTCAAGGCCCTGAAGGTCCGCCGGCTTATCAAAAACGATTTCGACGCCGCCTTCGAAAAGTGCGATGTCCTGCTGGCTCCGACGGCTCCTGAGACCGCCTTCAAGATCGGCGACAAGACAGCCGATCCGCTGACGATGTACATGTCTGACATTTACACTATCAGCGCGAACCTCGCGGGCATTCCGGGCATCTCCATCCCCGCGGGCTTGAGCAAGTCAGGTCTGCCACTGGCTGTCCAACTGCTCGGTAATGTCTTCAGCGAAGAAACGCTCCTGCGCGCAGCAAAAATGTACGAAAAAGCAAGCGGTAACTCGCGCCTAACGCCGGAAATGATGAAATGAAATCAGCCGCGTCGGAGCGCAACGCAGACTCGCCGTGGCGAGAATAACGCGAACTTAAACATATTAATAATAAAACAAGGAGCACAGCATGGCATCGAAAGAAAAAATGGGGTTTTGGGCGTATCACCGCAAATTGTCGAAACAGGAAAACCGGTTACTTTGGTGTGGTAAGTGGATTGGATTAGGGGCGGGGCTCTTGATTGGTTTAAGTCTCTCACGATTATTTGGGGATATATTGTTTGCCATTGTGTTGCTTTCTGTCGCAGCCGTGTCGGGGGTGATTTCGGCCGTCATGTGGCACTGTATAACTCTGGTAACGGCGGGGGAAAACAGTTCGGAAATTCATGACAAAAAAGATGCGGGCTATGAGCAGGGAGAAGAAAACGGTCAGTTTGAGTAAACAGTAACAATGAACCCTTACCTTTCACAATTTGGTCTCGACGGAAAACGCGCTATTGTTACCGGCGGGAATCGCGGGCTGGGGCTGGAGTTCACCAAGGCCCTGCTCGGAGCCGGCGCTGATGTAGCCGTCCTCTGCCGCAGCGGACAGGCTGACGAAGCCGCCGACGCAGCAAAGGTATTTTCCCGTAATCTGATAGTCATTGCTGCGGATTTGTCTAAAGATGGAGACCGAAGCGGGCTGATTCAGCGGGCTGTAGATAAACTTGGCGGCTTGGACATCCTTCTCAACAATGCCGGAATCCAGCATCGCGCCCCGGCAGCCGATTTTCCGATGGACAAATGGCGCGAAATTATCGAGCTGCACCTGACGGCAGTGTTTGATTTGTCGCAGCAGGCTGCCCGGATAATGTGGGAGACCGGCGGGCGGATTATCAACATCGCCAGTATGGTCAGTTTCTTGGCCGGTCAGTCCATTTGCGCATACACCACCGCCAAGAGCGGCATCGCAGGCCTGACGCGGGCGATGGCGAACGAATGGGCGGAACGCGGCATTACCGTCAACGCGATAGCGCCAGGGTATTTCGTAACCGACATGACGGCTTCGCTCCAGAAAGACGAAACCCGCAATGCCGAGATCGTCTCACACATCCCGATGGGGCGGTGGGGCGAACCAGCCGAACTGACCGGTGCGTTGCTGCTGCTGGGGTCGGATGCGGGGCGATACACAACCGGACAAATAATCGCAGTCGATGGCGGGTATCTGTTAAGGTAAGCGATTAAAGAGTACTGGACATTTTATGCGCGCCCGTTCAAAAGTTTTACATTTATCCCGCCGGCGATAGACATCTCGCATCAATCCCTTAAACCGTTGTGGTGGCAGGGAAAGCAATCATTCATAAAGACTTGTATTACAAGACGTTATGTAACCGCGGCGCATTATCTTCGTCTTATGGATAAAAAAAAGTCGCCCAAGCGGTTATCGGCACTGAATTTGCACATTAGAGCACGGAGTTGGTATTCCAGTGCGCCTGTTAAACGTTGTTTGGAAACAACCCAGGCGTAACTTCGGACATAGTTGGATATGACAGAAGCATCACAAACAGCCTGTCGCCCTTTCGATTCGGGTGCGACAGATACCGGTGCAGGCGAACAGGAACTGACTTGTATCCAAAGGCGCCTTCTCAGCGAACCTGGTAACAGGGATGCTTTGGGGCGGGCTGGGACGTTGTTGTATGAAATGGGCAGGTTCGAAGAGGCGATTGCTCATCTGGAAAGATCCGTCTCTCTCTGCCAGTGCCCGCTTTGCCGAACCGACAGCCGGGATGAAAATGCGCACCATGCGGATAAATCCCACCCGGAAGCCGACAATGCGCACTATCAAATCTTTACGCAACTTGCCGATTGTTACGCAGCCTTGAATGATTATCAGAATTCCGAGAATTATTACCATACCGCCGTTACGCTTCTGTCGGACCGGGCTGATGCCTATCTTGGTCTGGGGACGCTGGCGATGCGAAGGCGGCAATTCGACCGGGCCAGGGCGTTCTTTCAGACGGCAGGGGACTTTCACCCCGATTGCAGCGAGGCCTATGGCGGACTTGCCATGGTCCATCAACATCGCAAGGAGTATGACAAGGCGTTCGATATGTACCTCAAGTGTCTGGAACTGGACACGGATAACCTCGTAGCCCTGCTCGGATTGTTTCAGACATCCTGCGAGATGGGGAATTTTTCGCAAATTATTCACTACCTGGAGATATATCTGAAGGGGCATCCGTCCGATACGTCGGTGCTGTTTTGCCTGGCTTCGCTGTACGCAAAAGAAGGCAGGTTCGCCGATGCCACCGAAGCAGTGGCGAAAGTCCTTGTGCTGGAACCAAATAAACCCGAAGCCGCCGAACTATTGGCAGAATTGAAAGACGCTGAAGCGTAAGAAAAAGACCGGAATACCGGAATACCGGAATACCGGGGGACCGGCGTGCTTGCTGCCACGTAGTGTCCCTAAGGGAAGCGAGGCATGTATTTCCCCGATGGGAACATGAGAAAAACATGGGTAACACCCCCACATTTTTGTTGTCGGAACTCCAGACTTTGCTGGAGCAGCAGGTTCGCCTGGCGAAGGAGGGGAAATTGCAGGAGGTTTCTTCGCTTACCGCGAAGTTGGAGGCCCTTCTGGCCGAAGCGTCTTCGGCCTCGTCGTTGCCTCGAAACAGCGAAAAGGCCGAACATATCCGCTGGCTTTATAACGAATTGTGCCTGATACTCACCACCGAAAAGAGCGACCTTGCCGGCAAACTCGAAAAAATGCAAAAGGGGAAAAACTCCCTGCAGGCATATCATGACGCCCTGACTTGAGTCGGTCGGGTTTTTGACAGTTTCACTTTGGGGGCAGAACGGTATAATACCCGCCGGGTAAATCACACGCTGTGATTTTTCCGAACTGCGATTTTAATGAGGAGTGAAGCATGGTTGGCGTAGCGTTGATTGGTGCGGGCAACTGGGGTAAAAACCTTGCGCGTAATTTCGCCTCGTTGGACGACGTTGAGTTGAAGTACGTCTGCGACCTTAACGAGAAAGTTCGCCGGACGATGTCGTCGATGTATCCCCAGGCCGAGGTAACCGACGATATGAACAAGGCCCTCGGCGATGACGCCGTTGATGCCGTTGTAGTGGCCGTCGATGCGCCGCTGCATTTCAAGATCGCCGCCGCTGCTCTCCAGGCCGGTAAGCATACCTACGTCGAAAAACCACTGACGCTCACAAGCGACGATTCCCAAACACTCGTGGACCTTGCCGCTGAAAAAAATCTCAAACTGATGGTCGGGCATCTGCTGGAATATCATCCTGCCGTCAATTACATGAAGCAGGCGATAGCCTCCGGCGAGGTCGGCAAACCGCTTTATCTGTACTTCCATCGCGTCAACCTCGGTATCGTTCGGGATGTGGAAAACGCATGGTGGTCGCTTGCGCCGCATGACGTGTCGGTGGCGTGCTATCTCTTCGATGCCGAACCGGTGAGCGTATCGGCCAGTGGGCAGGCGTACCTGCGAGAGGGCGTCGAGGACGTGGTCTTTGCCAACCTGAAATTCGCCGACGGGCGGATGGCACATATCCACGTATCATGGCTTGACCCGCACAAAATCCGCAAAGTAACGCTCGTCGGCTCGCAGAAAATGGTCGTCTTCGACGATATGGAAGCAGCCGAGAAGATCCGCGTCTATGACAAGGCCGCCGAAATCACCAAGAGCGTCTCCAGTTACGCCGAAGCCATTACGCTGCGTACCGGCGATATTCTCATCCCCAAAGTTCCCGCAGGCGAGCCGCTCAAGACCGAATGCCGGCACTTTATCGACAGTATCGTTAACGATAAAACTCCGCTGAGCGACGGAGCGGACGGGCTGAGAGTCGTCAAAGTCCTCGAAGCCGGAACAAAATCACTCCAACGAGGCGGCGAACCAATCAGTTTGGTAGTCAGTAGTCAGTAGTCGGTATCCGGGAGTTTTATATGAGCAAAGACGAAAAACCCTATTTCGTACACGAGAGCAGTTACGTCGATGAAGGCGCTGTTATCGGCGAAGGCACGAAGGTCTGGCACTTCAGCCACGTTATGGGCGGTGCGGTAATCGGCAAAAAATGCTCCATCGGGCAGAACGTTAACATCGGCTCGAAGGCAGTCCTCGGCGACAACGTCAAGGTCCAGAACAACGTCTCCATCTACGATAACGTTACACTGGAGGACGACACGTTCTGTGGCCCAAGTATGGTATTCACCAACGTTTTCAACCCCCGCAGCCACGTTTCGCGTAAGGACGAATACATGGACACGCTCGTCAAGCGCGGCGCGACCATCGGGGCCAACGCGACGGTGGTCTGCGGGAACACGATAGGGCGGTACGCATTTATCGGAGCGGGGGCTGTTGTTGTTACCGACGTGCCGGACTATGCGCTGGTCTATGGCAATCCCGCCCGTCGGCATGGATGGGTCTGCCAGTGCGGCGTGAAACTTCATCTCGACGGCGATAAAACCACCTGTTCAAGGTGCGGCGAGGAATATAAACTTATCAACGATACGCTCCAGCCGGCATAATGCCACGCATCGCCCGTGAATAGAGAAAGGATAAAATCGAAATGCAGGTTCCACTTTTGGATTTGAAGGCGCAGTACGCGACGATTAAAGACGAGATGGCCCCAGCCTTGCAGTCCGTGATGGACAGTCAGTATTTCATCAACGGGCCTGAAGTCAAGGAACTCGAAAAGCAGGTGGCCGAGTACAGCGATTGCGCCGCCGCCGTCGGCGTCTCCAGCGGGACCGACGCGCTTCTTGCCGCACTTATGACATTGGACATCGGTGCAGGCGACGAGGTAATCACCACGCCGTACACCTTCTTTGCCACAGCCGGGAGCATCTGGCGAACCGGCGCGAAACCCGTCTTTGTCGATATCGAGGCCGATACCTTCAACATCGACCCCGCTAAAATCGAAGCCGCCATCACCGACAAAACCAAAGCCATTATTCCCGTCCACCTCTTCGGCCAGATGGCTGAGATGGACGCGATTATGGAAATCGCTAAAAAGCACAACCTCTACGTCGTTGAGGATGCCGCACAGAGTATCGGCTCGACTTACAAAGGCCGGAAGGCCGGTTCGATAGGGACGGTGGGTGCTTTTAGTTTCTTCCCGTCGAAGAACCTCGGCGGCCTCGGCGACGGCGGAATGATCGTTACGCAGGACGCCGAACTGGGCGAGAAACTGACGCAGTGCCGAAACCACGGGTCAAAACCGAAGTATTTTCACAAGTGGGTCGGCGGGAATTTCCGGCTTGATACGCTCCAGGCCGCCGGGCTTCTGGTCAAATTGCGGCATCTCGATTACTGGTCCGAAGGCCGGCGCGCCAATGCCGCCAAATACGGCGCACTCTTCGCCGATTTCGAACCCGTCAAAACACCGGTAATCCGCGATTACAACGTTACCATTTACAATCAGTATGTCATCCGCGTGCCTAAACGCGACGATCTCCGGGCGTTCCTGAAAGAGCAGGGCATTGGCTGTGAGGTCTATTACCCCCGAAGCCTGCACGAGCAGGAATGTTTCAGCGAGTTGGGCTACAAGCGCGGCGATTTCCCCATTTCAGAACAGGCCGCCGACGAAACGCTTGCCCTTCCGGTCTATCCGGAACTGACCGACGAGCAGATTCAATACGTCGCCGGGAAGGTAAAAGAATTCCTGGGATAAGCGGTAGGCTGGGACGTAGCGTAGTCCCGGCAATCGAAAAGAAAAGGTGGGACTCCGCTTCCCGTAGAGACACTACGTGTTGCTCTGTCCGGAGCCTACTCACTGCGACCAATGGGCGCCAGATAACTGTACATATAGATTCAGGTTTGACAGAGTACTAGACGATTTTGGTCTTCAGTTTATCCGCAACAGCCCCGTCCACCTCGAGTACGCTCCCATGCCTGGGTCCTGATGGAAAGTTGATTTGTTCGGTAATAACATCCCAGTGCACGCCATCTTCGCTCTGGGATGCCCCATATCTGCCTTCCATGAAGTGATCATACAGCATGATCCATCCGCCGCTTTTTCTGAATAAGGCCGGGCCCTCTACCAGCGCCGGAGTTACCAATTCTGAATACTCGTCAAAGGGGCCGCCGGCGCTGCGGGCCCTGGAGACCCGTATAGCCTTGTAGTCGGTCCCCGCCTTGTTCTCGCCACGCTCATCCTTGAAGGCCATAAGATATTCGCCATTGTGGTATCCGACAGTAGCATCAATAACGTTGAAACCCGGATCAAAGAACAAAG
>DAOVLV010000277.1 GCA_030631085.1 Planctomycetales bacterium
AATACCTGAATTCCTTTTTCGGATTAAAACCCTTTGCGAAAATGGTCAGCGACCTTGGTCCGACGCGTAAGACGGCGTTTTGGCTGTTGAGCACGTCGCCGCGCGAGAAATTCAGCAGCGCGCTGCCGGCAGACAGAACTGTCCTTCTGCCGCCGAAATTGAGTTTCCCGTCCAGGTCGAGACCCGCGTTGATTCTCAACCTGCCGCCGAGGTAGTCATATCGCCCGCCACGGTGAACGGACAGGTAATCGACTTTGTTTCTACCGCCTCGCTGCTTCAAAACGCCCGTTCGTCGGATCTCCTGACGGCGGGCTGTCAATCGACCGCCGCGAAGTATGTACCGCCCTTCCGACGGCAGCGGTAGTGGGATAGCGACAAGCGGCTTGTCCATGATTTCGTCTGCCGGGACAGGCTCGCCAACTTCATCAATCGGCATGGGAACAGCCTGCAACCACGGCCAAGGTCGCTGCGGTCCGCCGATGGTGAGAATATCTTTGACCCTGTGGATGCCTCTGCGCTGGACGAACCGCCCCCGTCCGGCGACACCGACAGAAGTCCGTTCCGTAGAAAGCACCCCCCGGCCCAACCTGTATATGCCGAGAGACGATTTGAGGTCGGGTTTAATCGAGGCTGAACGCCGCAGGTCGCCGATTTTCAGTTCCCCTCTGACACGGTTGATTCCACCGAACTGGTTAAATCGCCCGCTACCGAGTCCGTAACCTACGACGATGCTGCCGGCGGACAATCGCCCGCGAATCAGCGTGTAAGAGCCGGGATTGCGAAGCGAACCGCTCAGGTGGATATGTCCTTTGACCTTGGCGGTCCCGCCTTTCTGGCGGACAGCGCCGGTACCGAGGAAGGGCCTGACCGACCTGATTTCTTCGGCGTATGCAGGTTGCAGGACGGTACCGATATTAAGGTTTCCGGCTGTGGCGTAACCGCGGGCGATTACGGCCGTTCCGCCGTTGTAGATACAGGCGGTCTCTTCAGGCCCGGGCACGCCGGCCGACCAGTTGGTATCGTCAAACCAACTACCCGGTCTGGTCGGGTCATGCCGCCAGTAAGTAATGTCGGCTTGGGATGATGCTGAAACCAGAAACAACAGACCCGTGATGACACACAGCAAGATTGTGATTCTGCGATACATTGATAAACCTCCTTATAGGTTCTTCCTCTGGGCACTCTGATGGCGAGGGTACAGGTGCGGTTAATCAACGCGAGGAAATCTGCTTTAAGCGAGGGGACTTACTATCTGGCGAGGGAAACCTGCGAGGAAAATTACTCAATACACTACACATTATAGCACCGTTTTGCCGCAGGTCAAGCAAATTCGGAAAGATCGCAGAAAATGTCAGTCTTTTACCGCCGGCTGGAGCGTTGCAGGCTCCAGTTTGATGACTTTTCCCATTTTTCGCCATCGTTCGTATCGGCGTTGGAGCAGGTCGTCGAGGTTGAATCGGCGGAGGTCGCGGATTGCCCGTACGAAGTATCGTTCGACGTTTGCAGCGGCTTCGGCGACGTTTCGGTGCGCGCCGCCGAGGGGTTCTGCCACGGCTTCGTCGATGATCCCCAGTTCCTTCAGGTACCTGGATGTGATTTTCATCGCTTCAGCGGCTTCGGGCGCTTTTTCGCCGGTTTTCCACAGGATTGCGGCACAGCCTTCGGGGCTGATGACGCTGTAATAGGCATGTTCGAGCATCGCTACCCGATCGCCGACGCCGATACCCAAAGCCCCGCCCGATCCGCCTTCGCCGATTACCAGGCAGACAATCGGTGTTCGAAGCCGGCTCATTTCCCGCAAATTTACCGCAATGGCTTCGGCGACCCCGCGCTCCTCGCTATCGACGCCGGGATACGCTCCGGGTGTGTCAATCAGGGTAACAATCGGGAGGGAAAATTTTTCCGCCAGTTTCATTACGCGGAGGGCCTTGCGGTATCCTTCAGGATGCGCGCATCCGAAGTTGCATTTGATTTTTTCGTTGGTGTCGCGTCCCTTGTGCTGGGCGATGATGGCGACTTTTTCAGTGGATATTCGTCCCAGCCCGCATCTGATGGCTCCGTCGTCGCCGAAAGTGCGATCGCCGTGCAGTTCGACGAAATCCTTGACGATCCGCTCGATGTAATCTCCCGCCAGCGGACGACGGGGATGGCGGGCGACCTGGACGGTCTGCCAGGCCGACAGATTACTGTAGGTTTTCTTCAGTTGCGCGAGGTATTGTGCGCGGAGGTTACGAATCTCGCCGCTATGGTCGCGTCCGGTACCGGTCTGGTCGGCTTCCAATTCGACGATATGGCGCCGATTGGCAGCCAATGGCTTCTCGAACTCAAGCAGATACTCGCTATCGCCGTTTTGCGAACCGTTTAGACCCGGAGGCATAACTCAATCTCAACAACGGCCCGGTACTCTACATCAGGCCTGTATGAATGTATCCTATAATACCAAACAAGGACGCTCCAAATGCGCCCTTCAACGTTCTCTTAAGATGGCAACAGGATAAGCCATTGTACCGAAGCAGACAAGAAAAAATTGCCGATTGCCAATTTCCAATTGCCAATTGACAATCGGCAATTGGCAATTGCAAAATGGCCTTATGAAAAAACCGACTTTCAAAAAAATAACCGTCATTGGTGTCGGCCTGCTTGGCGGGTCGATCGGGCTGGGCGCCAAAGCCGCCGATGAGCGAATTACCGTCGTCGGAGTGGGACGGCGAAAAATTTCCCTCGACCGTGCTCTGGCTGCCGGTGCGATTGATGAGGCTACACTGTCTGTGGCCCAGGGCGTCGTCGCCGCGGACATGGTCGTGTTGGCCTCGCCGCTGGAGACCTACGAAGCCCACTTACTGGCGATGCGGGATGCACTTTCGCCTCGGACTATCGTTACCGATGTCGGTTCGACCAAGGTCGTGGCTGTTCGCCTGGGCGAGTCGATCCTCGGCAGGGACGGCCTGTTCGTCGGTAGTCATCCCATGGCCGGTGGTGAACGTCGCGGCGTGCAGTTCGCCAGGGCCGACCTGTTCAGCGGGGCGACCTGTATCGTAACGCCAACGAAACGCACCAAGGCGTCGGCGACGCGAAAGGTCGAGCGGTTCTGGAAGATGCTCGGCGGCCTGACCGTTACTATGACCCCATCGGCTCACGACAGCGCCGTCGCGCGGGTCTCGCACTTGCCGCACGTCCTGGCCGCTCTGATCGTTACCGGACAAAAGAAGGCTGAATTACCCCTGGCCGGAAGGGGATTCCTCGATACCACGCGGATTGCATCGGGCGACCCAGCCATGTGGCGGGAGATTATCCTGACCAATCGCAAGCCGTTACTGTCGGCAATAGACGCAGCCGACGAGCAACTGATGCGTATCCGCGATCTGGTCGAGATCGGCGACGCCCACGGCATCGAGCGATACCTCCGAGCCGCCAAAAAACGCCGCGACGAATTACTGTCCCATCGACTCAAGCGAGAAGAATGACAAACTTTTCGCGCCGTAGCGGAATCATTACGGGCCGAAACGGAACGAAACGGGCCAATTCGGGCCAATTGGGGCCGATTGGGAACGATTGGGGCCAATTCGGAACCATTGGGGCCAATACGGGCCAATTGGGGCCAATTGCAAAATCTATAAGTCCTTGGCAGGCATAGGCTTGCGCATTTTGAGGTCATTTTTTCGCCCATTTTTAAAAATTCAACCTTACCTATCTTGCCTAGATTATGCGGCTTGCCGCTTCGCCATGCCTCGCTGAAGCGAGCACGCCAACAGATTGGTTGATGGGTTGGCTGGTTGGTTGGTTGATTGGTTGATTGGTTGTCCGGTTGACTGGTTCATCTGTTTTTCTGCTTTTCCGTTTTTCCGTTTCCCTGGTCCCAGGTCCCTAGACCCAAGTGCCTATCT
>DAOVLV010000422.1 GCA_030631085.1 Planctomycetales bacterium
GACCACGGCACCGGCTATGGTTTCTTGGTGATTGTTACCCATTTGCTTCCATCATAAACCCACTTTCCTGACTGGATTTTTTTCAGCGAGTCCTCTGCCTCGGCGATCCTTTTCGCAATTTCTTCTTCTCGGATCCGCGTGCCGGTGAGCATCTTTTCTATCATCCTCAGTCTTTTTTGAATTTCTGGTGCGGCGTTCGGATTATTGGCGCCCTTGGCCAGTTTTGCATGGAGTGCTGTTGTTGCCGCTTCAATCTTTGCCCGTTCGTTTCTCATTGCCGCCATGGCATTTTTCAGTTGTTTAATCTCGGCCTCTTTTTTTGCTGCTTCGGCAGATGGAGTCCTGCCGGTGCGTGTTGTTGGCGTGGCGGGTTCAGGGGTTTCGTTTGTAGTTGTCGGTCTGGCTGCGCCGGTGATTGATTTTATGTGCCCGGTGAAGATTTTGAGCACAGGCCCGGGTTCGATTTTGAATCTGATGTAATCGTCGGCGAGTTTTCCGTTCAGTACGGTTCCGTCCCGCAAAGTCAGTTTGACCTGCCCCGGAGCGGCGGCGCTGAATTCGGCCTTGGCGACCTTGGAAGAATCCACCGAGATATCTCCGAGATTACCGCGAATGGTCAGTTTCTTATCGACGAAGTCGCCGAAGATTTTATCGGTGTTCCGGAAAATCAGCCAGGTCTGGTTTTTGGTTTCGACCGGTTTGCCCGTAAAGAAGAATCGCTTGAGTTGACGGCGCGAGACCTCTACGGTCAATTTTCCTTCGGTGAGCGTGGCCGGGGCGAGTTGGAGTTTCAGGCCGATTCGATCGTTCTTAAGCAGGCCCGCGAGCGTCGATCCGTTGCGGAATATCGCCCGGTGCAGCCCGCCACCGGGCGTGTCCATCTCGACTGACCGCAATCCTTTGGCCGAAAGGTCAATCGTACCGTACGGTGTCAGGAACGTCAGCGGAACGGTGGTGCCCTCAAAAGCGAGCCTTGCCCCGGTTCGAAATACAGCCATCGAATTGGTGGTGGTGAGTTTTGGGGGCTTTTCCGGCGATATGCGGTAGGTCGCAAGGGCCAAACCCTTCGCCTCGATCTTCAGTTCGGTTCCGTCGGAAAGTTTGATCGCCACAGGTCCGCTGGTCAGTTCGCCGGCGATTATCTGCCCTCCGGTCATCGCCAGGTGTACGCGATTGTGCACGCGCGACCGACCCGACAGACCGATAACCGCATCGGCCGGTATCTTCAACAAACCGAAATCAGTCCGCAGCACGTACTCTTTATTGATTATCCTGCCGCGAAGTTCATTGCCGTTACCGAGAATGAGAAGATCGACCTTCTTGTCGCGTTTGAGTTTGAGGCTGCCGAGGGTCAACGTACCGCCGTCGGTCATGTTCAGAATTATTTTCCGCAGCGGTAGAGGGACCAGCAGCATCTCGGCGGCGGGGTCGAAGTCTTTAAGGAACTCGACGGCTTTTTCGTAAGGACGCCGCTGAGCCTCAAAGAAGCACAGGGCGACGGCCTTATTGGCAGGAACCTTGATTGTGGCGTTGTAGTACAGGCTGTCGTTGCTTCGGGAAAACGAGAAGGTCGGTCTGAATTTCGCGTCGGGTGTCGCGAATATGTGTACAATGGCCGGGCGAGAAGAGTTCGCCGCCCCAGCCGTTACAATTCCCCAGTCCCCAGCCGTCGGAGTGGCGACGCCTGAGGTTGTGCGAGTCCGGTTCGTCGTTTCTCCCATGTTAAAATAGTAGCGAAGGGAAACATCCACCTTCACAGAGGTGGTGTTTTCGAAGATGTCGATCCACCGGCAGTAACCTGCCTTTTTGTTGACGAATATCCGGCGGGAGATGTTGAGGTTGTTATATCGCCATCCCAGCTCGATTTCCTTGCCGTCGGCGCTCAATTTTGCGGTAGGTTGAGAACGAAAAGCCGTACCGTTGACCTGCAACTGCATCCCTCCGTCGTAAGCGTCGTTGCTTCCGTCGGAGACCGTCCCATTGCCTGCGATGTCCCATCGGTAGCCTGACGAATCCGTCGTAACCCACGGAAGACCGGAACTTCGCCCGCCGGGAAGGTGAATACCACCCTGGGTCGATACGGTAGGCCCAACCGTAACCGGCCCTGACCGGATAAC
>DAOVLV010000391.1 GCA_030631085.1 Planctomycetales bacterium
AACTTCAACGCCCTTGGCTTTCCAGTATGTCTCCGGCGAAACGAAGTCCAGCAAATCGTTGCCCCCGCCGCCAAGCAGCACCAGCATCATCATCCAGCCAGTAACGGCCATTTTCTTACTCCTTCTTGTATTATTTCATTTGCGTACAGGACAGAACATACCGAACGGCAACTTTAGCAGTTCAGGATAAGTCCTGTCAAGCGGTTCCAGGGCACACGCACATGTAGCGAAAAATCCCCTGACTCTTGACTAATCGCTTGCGACGAAGAATACTGGGAACTGTAGAAATTGAAAAAACAGGAGCGTCGCTGATGAGATATGCCTGGCTGACATTTATAGGAATGATGCTTCCGGCGCTTGCCGGTTGTGAATGGATTTCGCCGACAGATGCGGCCATTGACCACTATGTCTCCGGTAAGATGGCGATGGACCGTGGGGATTATGAAGCCGCCCTGGCGGAACTGGCAAAGGCGATCCGCACCGACCCGAACCTCTCGCTGGCCCACGCGGCAATGGGCGATATACATCGCAAGCAAGGCGACCACCGGCAAGCAGTCAACGCCTACGAACACGCCTGCGATTCCAACCCTTACGCCTTTCGTCCGCATTATAACCTCGGCGTAACGTACAAGTTTCTGGCCGACGTCGCCAAAACCGCAAAATCGGCCGGTAACTACCTCCGAAAATCCATCCAGGTGTACCTCCGCGCCGTCATGCTCAAGCCGGAAGATTTCGACGCAAACCTGAACCTGTCAGCCTGCTACTTCCAGATAAGCAAATTCGACCTGGCGGAAAAGTATTGCAAACTCGCGATTGTAATCAACCCGAAAAATCCATTCGCATATTCCAACCTCGGTACTATTTACGATGCACAAGGACGGCTCTACGACGCCGTTCGAGCATATAAGGATTCCCTCGAACAGGATGTCCATCAGCCTATGCTCCTGCTGAACCTCGGTACGACATACATCCGACTGGGACGAACAAAAGACGCCCTGCGCGTCTTCGAACTGGCCGTCAGGGAAGACCCGAACTGCTCGGCTGCGTGGGAGCAGGTCGGCGCGTGCTGTTTCCATCAGGAGAAATGGGACAAGTCGCTCAATGCCTACTACCAGGCAATCAAAATCGACAACCGAAGCGCCTCTGCCTATCGCGGGCTTGGCGTGGTGCATATGACACAGTTCATCACGTCTGATAATGCCGAGATGAGAACCAAGGCACTTTCGGCGTGGAACCGTTCGCTGGAACTCGATTCCAACCAGTCCGACCTGCTCAAACTGGTCCGTAAGTACACACCAAAAGTTACCAAACCGGAATTATAAGCCCGGTTCAATTTTTGGGGCCTCTGAAAAATCGTGGCGCGGGCGAGTTATTTTCGCTCAATTTTTTTCCAGAGTTGTGCCGATATATTCGAAAGTTGTGGTATAATAAAAATCGAAATTGAAATTGCCTCTGCCGTGCGCGACAGGGGAGGATAATTGAAAGAACCGACAGCCCTATTCCGGACAGTGACGTCTGTACCGGACCATGTGTCTGGTAAGCGACTGCCCACCTTAATATAGAGGGTTCTTTCTTACGCCTTCCCATCGGTATCCTGGCGGGGGCTTTTTTTTGCGCATTTTCTCCCCTTTCTTGCTATACTGTATGATCCGAGCGGGCCTTTCATAATTCATATTGCATCGGGAGAACGATAATGTTAGCCAGGCGCGTGAAATGTCCAAGTTGCGGAGGCGTACTGTCGTTACCGTCCGACATCGGCGATCACGCTGTCCGTTGCGGACTCTGCCGAAAAACCTTTGTCCTTCCAACGGATACCCCCGTCCCGGAAGACACTATTTTCGGCTGGTTGCACAATCCCAATGAAGATATGGATGATCGCGCCAGCACGCTCACTCCGTTGTCCGACGAATCCCGCAGCCGTTCAGGCCGTACCTCCGAAAACGCCCGTAATCGTATAAGGCTGGTTTCGCTGGAACGTAGTGGAGCGATGTTTGAATTCCCCGCCGAATACCTCCACCATGCCAAATTTCGCTGTGCTATCCCCCGCGTCTGCATCCACTGCCTTGGACGAGCGCACCTGTCGGCCCACCTGATAATCTTCGCACCGCAACTACGGGATAGTATCTCTCTGGAAGCCGAACATAAAGCCGGTCAATTGACCATCCCACAGGGGCAACTCGGCGAAGTAATCGGAGAAGAGATGCTTAGTCGCCTTCCCGAAGTGCCCAATGTACCGCCTCCGGCAAACCTTCCGATGCCATACTGGGTTTGCGACCTGTGCAGCGGTACCGGGACGATTTCCGGGCAGATAAAGGTCGATCAGGAAAGCGGGCACGGACATTGCCGACTCTACATACGCAACCCTCAAATAGCAGCCAGTTTCCTCGCCGCCGTCGTCGGGACGCGTCACCATGATTTCGCCAGGTTCGTCGAGTTCGCCAAACGCGCCAAAGAAAACCGCTGGGATGCGCTTCCCACGGTCGTTCGCCACCGACTGGAGCAGTGGTTCAAACCGGCCGGAGATGAACGGTTCATCGCTTACGTCTCGGACCGTAACCGCGTAAGAACCGAAGACGGTATGGCCGGAGTGAT
>DAOVLV010000436.1 GCA_030631085.1 Planctomycetales bacterium
CACCGGCCTTGAAAACCACGTTGACAAACTCCATCATCGCGGCGATAGCGGTGTTGAACTTCATCGCCTCGATGTCATCGCCGGCCTTCCTGATGAGTTTGTGCAGTGCACGCTCGACTTTTTCGTCGCCGGCTTCGTCAATCAGTAACGATTGAATATCCTCACCACCCGCGATCATCCGCCAGACTCGATGCAGGAAGCGATGCACGCCCGGAACGTCGCGGGTGTTCCAGGGCTTGGAGGCCTCCAGCGGACCCATGAACATTTCGTACAGGCGGAAGGTGTCGGCTCCGTATTCGGCGATGACTTCGTCGGGATTGACGACGTTTTTGAGGCTCTTGGACATTTTTTCGATGGATTCCGCCAAGACTTCGCCGGTGGTTTTGTGGACGGGCTTGTCGCCGGAGGTGTTCACGTCCTCATATCCGACGCAGACGCCGCGCTTGTCGCGGTAGGCGTACGAGCGGATCATGCCCTGGTTGAAGAGTTTTCCGAACGGCTCAGGCCCCGATACGCAGCCAAGGTCGTAGAGCACCTTGTGCCAGAATCGTGAGTAGAGCAGATGCAGCACGGCGTGCTCGGCTCCGCCGACGTAGAGGTCAATGCCGCCGATTGCGGATTGCGGATTGCGGATTGCGGATTCCTCGCTTGGCGGCTTCATCCAGTATTTTTCAACATCACTATCGCAGAAGGTTTTGTCGTTTTTCGGGTCGAGGAAGCGGAGGTAGTACCAGCACGAGCCTGCCCATTGCGGCATGGTGTTGACTTCGCGTTTTGCAGGCCCGCCGCATGACGGACAGGTCGTATTGATCCAATCGGTCGCTTTGGCCAGCGGGGGACTTGGCGGAGCGTCGGGATCGTCGCTGGCCGACGGGGTGAAATCTTCCATCTCCGGCAACTCGAGCGGGAGTTGATCCTCGCCCAGAGCCACCGTTCCGCACTTGTCGCAGTGGATAATCGGGAACGGCTCGCCCCAGTACCGCTGCCGGCTGAAAAGCCAGTCCCGCAACTTATAATTAACCGCAGCCTGACCAAGCCCCTGCTCATCAAGCCAGGCGGTAATCCTGGTCTTGAACTCATCCGTCGTCAGGCCGTCATAAGGCCCGGAATTGACGGCGATACCATCGCCCACGTATCCGTGCCAGTCGATGCCTTCGGGCGGCTGGACGACCTGGATAATCGGCAGATTAAACTGCTCGGCGAATTCCAGGTCGCGCGTGTCGTGGGCCGGTACTGCCATTATCGCGCCGGTGCCGTAACCCATCATTACATAGTCGGCCACCCAGATGGGGATTTTCTCGTTGTTGACCGGATTAATCGCGTAAGCGCCGGTGAAGACGCCGGTTTTCTGCTTGGTCTCGGCGGTGCGTTCGAGTTCGGATTTGTGGGCGGCTTCTGCTACATAAGTATCAACCGCGCCACGCTGTTGGTCGGTGGTAATGTGCTCGACGAGCGGATGCTCCGGCGCAAGGACCATGTACGTCGCACCAAACAAAGTATCGGGGCGTGTTGTATAGACTCTTATAACTTCGTCATAATCCTCAACAGTAAAATCAACGTCGGCTCCTTCGCTTCTACCGATCCAGTTTCGCTGCATAATCTTTATCGATTCGGGCCAGTCGAGTTCGTCGAGTCCTTCCAGCAGGCGGTCGGAATAGGAGGTAATGCGGAGCATCCACTGCTTCAGGTTCTTTCGATAGACAGGCCAGTCGCCGCGATCGGATTTACCTTCGTTGGTAACTTCCTCGTTGGAAAGGACCGTTCCGAGTTTCGGGCACCAGTTGACCGGAACCTC
>DAOVLV010000261.1 GCA_030631085.1 Planctomycetales bacterium
ACAATTCGTCATCCGTTTCACTATCGGTCCGGTTGCCTGACTCTCGGAAATTTGCCCCATGGACAAAGCCAGTTGTTCCAGCAGCGAGTCCTGTACATGTACACCTTCCAGCAGGTCAAGATGCGTTTTATATGCCTGTGTGCTTTTGGCCGCTCCAAGTAAGTAACTCAGCGCCTTGAGGTTTCGACGGATCTTTTCTATCCGTCGGGCAAGTTGCGAACGTCCATGATTGGGAATTTTGATTTTTCCCCGGCCGAGGAGCCTGAAATACTCCGAGGCGATCTTTTCCATCCGCCTCCCGGCCTTGGCGGCGATGGTTTTCGGCGCACCCATTTGCGCGAGTGAGTTTCGAGCGGCCAGGTGGGTCTCGGACGGAGGTGTTTCGAGCATGATCTCGAAGAGCCTGTCGATGCACTCGGTCCGCTTGAGTTTGCCGGCGCCCCGAACAGCCGCCAATCGGACCGGCGTTGAGTCGTCGTCCAGAAAAGCGGCGATTTTTTCGCCCTTACCGGCTGACGTGAAACCTTCCACCGCGCCGATGCGCAGAAGCGGATTTTTGTCGCTCCCGCCGGTTATCAGCAGGGACATGTATTTTTCCGCCCCGTGGCGTCCCAGTGCAGCCAGACACCGACCCCGAACGACCGGGACGTCATCCCTGGCCTGCCTGGCTAACGCTTCTGCCAGACGCGAATCAGGTTTGAGAAGTGCGGCGTTTCTCGCCGCCGCCAGACGAACGGCGATGTTGCTGTCGGACAGGAGTTTTCGTAAGGTCTTCGCATCGACGGCTTTGGGTAGTTCGGTCAGCGCATTGAGTGCGTTTGCTCGGACGATGGGGGCGGGGTAATCGAGGAGGTCTTCCAGCGATTCGGTCAGTGCAGGCCACCTGACGCTTCGGGCGGCCCTCAAAGCCCCGGCTGGACCTTCATTCGATGAATCCGGTCTTTTCAGCGCCCCTGCGAGCAGGTCGGCGGCTTCGGTGGAAGTGAAATTACACAGCGCCAAGGCAGCGGCGGAACGCACTCGCCGGTCCTTATCCGAGATCGCCTGCTTCAGCAGCGCCAGAGCGCCCGGGTTGCCTGTCCGCCCAAGGTCCATTACCGCTCTTTCCCGTTCGAGAGGATCGATCCCGTTGCGGGCAATTTCGCCAAGAAGCCGGACCGTCCGATCCGAACCGAAGTATTGCCTCTTCATCTCGCCTTCGGCAAAAGGTTCAGACAGAGGTTTGCGATTCCCATCGGACGTTTGGGCCTGTATCGACAGAGAAACCGCCGTCAACGTGATACATATGACGAAATGTCCTGTAACTTTTCCGATTAGTTCATCTCCGTTCTCTACCTAATATTACTCAAACTGTCCGTCAGCCCCAGGTACGAATTACGAATTACCAATTACTAATCCGCTCTTCCCAGTTGATAGACCCTTGCAACGGTCAGCACAAACAGTATCCCCGACGCCGTCGCCATAATTTCCAGGTAAGGTCGCAGCAGGTTGTAGTTTTGCATGGACCCATGTCCGGCGGCGTCCATCACGGCGGCTATGGGGTTCACGACGAAGACCGTTTCAATAAAGCGAGGCCCGAAGACTCCGCTTCCCAGCAGCGCCAGCATCGTCAGCAGACTCATCGCCGAGACTACGCCGTAAGTCCACACCGTGGCAGTGGAGGTCCTGGAGCACACGCTCGAGAAGAACATTCCCAACACTGTTACGAACAGTCCGGTCATACCGACGACCTGTAATATCCGCATAATGTTCGGCGTCATTTCCTGTTGGAAAGCCAACAGGATCACCAGCGCCGGCGCTGTGCCTATAATCAGCAGCAGAAGCGGAATGAGCGAAGCCTGGAATTTCCCGCTGACAATTCTCCATGCCGGAAGCGGCGCGGTGCGCATCAGGTCCCAGACGCCCGATTCGCGGTCGCTGCAAACGGCCCCGCTGGTCATTGCAGGACCGACCAGAACGATCAGCGTTACCATCAGTACACCAATGGCGGTGGCTATTCCGGTAACCATGGAGGCGGTTTCGCCGACGAAGGCCTGAACGGAGATGCTCACCAGCACCATCAGCGCGATGCTGATCATCAGGCAAATGGCCGTCGCCCGCGCCAACCAGTGCAGTTGCAACGTACGACGGGAGCGGCATTCCTTTATCAGCACAGGATTCTGCCACCAGGCGATATTTCGCTTACGCTTCCTCGGATCGAAGAAGAACAGGTAAAGGACACTCCTTCCGGTCAGATGTCCCCGCTCGACGACCTTAAGCCCCTCGCGCGGACGGGCCGGTATCAGCGACTTGTTCAGTCCTCTCAGGACCACCATGGCCACGCCAACCGTCGTAAGGATGCTCAACGGAATATACAATTGCCAGAACGCAGGCCAACCTTTTGCTCCGATTGCGTACGGACCGTCGGGCGTCAGGATCGACAGCATCGCCTCAAGCGGACTCATGCTCGCCAAAACGTGCATTATACCGGCGGCTACGGGCCCGCCCCGACGGATGAGTGTTCCGCTAATCGGCCAGACGGGTCCGGCCAGAGCGAAAACGACCACCAGAAGAGCACAATACGTTATGATGATGGCGCGGTAACTGCGCTTGGACAGCACGCTGACCAGCAACCCGATCGACCCCAAATGCACTGCCGACAGGAGCAACACCGCAGCGACTGCGAGGATTTCCGTGAACTCGACGCCGCCGAGCAGAAGCAACGTCGCCAGTACCGGAACGCCCGACAGAACAAGAAGCACCAGGAACGTAAGCGAGCCGGTCATTTTACCGATGACAATCGACAACGGACTCATCGGCGTAGCAAGGAGGCTTTCGAGCGTGTTACGGTCCCTTTCGATGGTAATTGCGGTGGAGGTAAAGGCCGGTGCGATTAAAATAACCATCGCCAGCTGCCCGATACCGAGCACCATCAGAAGTCGCCGAACCTCCTGACCACCAAGGTCCTGGATACCGTCGGCAGGCCAGAGCAACCAAAGCAACACGCCCATTGTCAGCAAAAACGCCAACTGCATGGCGATAGCCTTCTTCGTTCGCAGAGAAAAAAGAACTTCTTTTCTAATAATTGGGTTCATTGTGTGTCTTTTACATGGTCGCTAAAGCGACCACGCCCAAAACAACCGCGCAGTTATGAAACATCTTCGTCTGCTTCGTCTGCGTTTTCCTCTTCCTGCTCCAGTTCGCCCTCGAATCCGCTGACTGTCATGTAGGCTTCTTCCAGCGTCAGGGGCACTTCCCGACAGGTTACGATACGAAGGTCCAACCGGACCAACCCATCCAGCAAAGTCGATATTTCCTCGTCGTCGCCGGTAAAGTGGAAATTTATAACGTTGTCGGCCTCTTCCGAAATTTCGACGTTTTTGCAGTGGTCATTCGCCTCGATTGTACCGACGCCCTTTTTGACGTCGCCGAGCAGACGGACTTCCATGAGTCGGTCGCGTCGCAGCGACGCGAGGACTTCACCGATTGGTCCGATTGCCCGAAGCCTCCCGTCGTGCAGGATACCGATCGAATCGCATATGGCCGCCAGTTCCGGAAGTATGTGCGAAGAAACCAGAAGCGTCTTTCCGTTATCGGCCAGTCGGCGCAGGAGTTGCCTCATGTGGACACGGGCGCGCGGGTCCAGCCCACTGGCAGGTTCATCCAGAAGCAGCACCCGTGGGTCGTGCATAAGCGTCCGCGCAATACCGATACGCTGCTTCATCCCGCGAGAAAGAGTATCGACGAACCGGTCGTGCAGGTCGTGGGATTCGGTCATATCAAAAACCGCTTCGATACGCTCGCGCCGCCGGCGTCGGGGTATCCCGAAGGCTGCCCCGAAAAAGTCCAGATACTCCCATACCCGCATCTGCTCATAGACGCCGAATCTGTCAGGCATATATCCGACAAGGCGCTTTATCCGCTCTCGTCCGCCGGCAACGTCCACGTCAGCAATACTGGCCGAACCGCTACTGGGACGCAACCGCCCCGCCAGTATGCGAATGGTCGTCGTCTTACCGGCTCCGTTGTGCCCGATGTAACCGAATATCTCGCCGCGACGAACCTCAAGGTCCAGGTCCGTCAACGCCTTTATCTCGTCGTAA